>NZ_JBEYSL010000255.1:0-9503 GCF_040642735.1 Micromonospora sp. NPDC047753
CTTCTTCGCCCAGCAGCTCGACGCGAACGGGGCGGCGAGCATGGACGCGTGGGACGGCTACCGGGCCTCCCGCAGCCGCATCCAGGGCGGGTGGCAGCAGCGTGGGGTGCGCAACCCCCTGGTGCTCACCGGCGACGTGCACCGTTCGTGGGCCAACGATCTCAAGGCCGACTACGCCAACCCCTCCTCGGCGACGGTCGGCACCGAGCTGGTCTGCACCTCGATCAGCTCGACCGGCAACGGCAGCGGCAGCACCACGGTCCCGAACGCGGCGGCCAATCCGCACCTGAAGTTCTACTCGGACCGGCGTGGCTACGTCCGTACCACCATCACCCGCAGCCAGGTCCGCGCGGACTTCCGCGCGGTGAACACAGTGACCGAGCACGGCGCGGCGGCGTCCACGGTGCGCTCGTTCGTCATCCTCGACGGCCAGCCCGGCCTGCAGGCCGGCTAAGGAAGAGAGCCACCATGACCGCGATCACCGCACTGCTCACCGCGTCCCTGCTGATCCCGAACGTGGTTCCCGGCCCGACCGCCA
This sequence comes from Micromonospora sp. NPDC047753, assembly GCF_040642735.1. Classification (NCBI taxonomy): domain Bacteria; kingdom Bacillati; phylum Actinomycetota; class Actinomycetes; order Micromonosporales; family Micromonosporaceae; genus Micromonospora; species Micromonospora sp. NPDC047753. The sequence goes on from NZ_JBEYSL010000255.1 coordinate 539, forward strand.
TGACCGCCGAGGCGGTCACCTGGACCACCGCGAACAGCGTCGCCACCGGCGACCAGGACCTGCCGTCCATCGCCATGAACCGCAACGGCCACGTCGCCGTGGTCTGGGAGGACGACCGGGACAGCACCGCACCGGAGGACGACACCCACAGCGAGATCTACCTGCGGCTGTTCCGCGACGGCACACCGGCGTACGAGCTGAAGCTCTCGACCGGGGGAACCAGCGGGGCCGCCTGGCGGCACCTCAGCCCCGACGTCGGGCTCGACGACCGGGGCAACGCCGTGGTGGTCTGGGCCGCCGACGGCGACGGCAACGGCGTCTACAACATCCAGTACCGGGTGGTGTCGCCGGCCGGCGCGGTGCTCGGCTCGGGGCAGGTCAATGCCAGCGACGCCGGGCAGCAGATCTGGCCGAAGGTCGCGGTCGACCCGGACGGCGCGCCCACCAACGCCGCCGCCGTCGGCTTCACAGTGGTCTGGGAGGACGTGCAGGGCACCGCTCCCGCCACCGTCAAGGCCGCCGGCTTCACCGCCGCCACCACCAAGGCGTACGAGGTGACCGCCTCGCAGACGACGGGCACGCACCACCGTCCCGACGTTGCGGTGTCCGCCTCCGGCGAGGCGGTGGTGGTCTGGGACGAGGACGCCGACGCCAACGGCTCGTACAACATCGGGCTGACCCGGCTGGCCCGGTCCAACGGTGCCGTGGCGCTGTCGCGGCGGACGGCCAACGCGCAGAGCGGCGGGCAGCAGCAGCGGGCCTCGGTGGCGGCGAACTTCGCCGGTGACTTCACTGTCGGGTGGGAATCCGACCACACCGGCACCCGGGGTGTCTGGGCCCGATCGTTCACCGCCGCGGGCACGGCCCGGCACGACGAGGTTCCGGTCTCCACCGGAACCGGTGCCATCGCTCCGGGGGTCGGCATCGACGACCAGGACAACGTGGTGGTGGGTTGGACGGTGTCCGGCGTCAACCCGGACGTCTGGGCCCGTGGCCTCAACCCGGACGGCACGTCCACCGGCCGGCTGGCGGCCCAGGCGCTGAGCCAGACCACGACGGGTCGCCAGGAGCACTTCGCCGTCGCCGCGTCGCCCTGGGGCGAGGTGAGCGTCTGCTACACCGACGACAACGACGGCAACACCTTCGACCAGGTGCTCCTCGGCCTGGGTACGACGAACTCCACCTGGCTGATGTCCGCCGACGAGCTGCGCCGTCTGAAGGCGCGGGGCACCAGGGCAGCAGACGACCGCGCGGAATCAGACGATGAAGAAAACCTTCGGTTGGGGCGTTGACTTCGACTTTTTGCTACACAACAATCGTCATCAATATTTATGTCCGTCTCCGTGGTCGTGCGATAGCCCCTGGTCAACCCGCAGTACCTCAACCCCTGGTGGCCGCGGGTGCCCCATCGCTCCGGCCTGGACCCGTCGGAAGTGAGGGCACGATGAAACACGGTCGACGATTGGCCGGCGGCGTCGCCGCGGCCCTGATGACGGTCACGAGCCTGATCGGCGCCGCGCCCAGTGCCGCCGCGGCCGTGACCCCCACGCTCACCAGTGCCGTGACCGCCAAACTGCTCGGCACCGCCGAGCTGTCCGCCGCCGATGCCCAACCGGAGACCCGAATCACCGTCAGCCGCACCAGCGGCCGGTGGGCGTTCGGCACCGCCGTCGCGCTCGCGCCCCGACAGAAGGACGCCCACCCGACCGGGTCGATCTTCATCGCCCGGTCCGAGCCCGCCGGGTGGCGCATCGCCTTCGACGGCGAGGCCACCTTCGGTGCGCTGGCCGCCGAGTCGCCCCTGATGACAAGCCAGGAGAGAAGCGTGCTCACCACAACCCCCACCCCGATGTACGCGGGCGGGGACTACCGGACCGGAATGGCCCTGCCGTTCGGTGTGGGCCAGACGTGGACGCTCACCAGCGGCCCGCACGGCTGGGGTGGAACCGAGTCGCCGTACAGCTCGGTCGACCTGGCCGGTGGCGACCAGGTGGTCCGCGCCGCCCGCGCCGGGGCGGCGTACACGATGTGTCAGGGGTGGATCCGGGTCATTCACGACCGGGGCTACTCGACCGACTACTACCACCTGTGGAACAGCATCTCCGTCAACGGCGCCAGCGTCGGCCAGGGCGCCGTCCTGGGCAACACCGGCACCGACGTCACCTGCGGCGGAGCCGCCTACGGCCGGCACGTCCACTTCGGGCTCCGGCAGAACAGCGCGTACGTGCCGATCGCCGGCCACGACATCGGCAAGTGGGTACTGGCCAACGGCGCCGCCGCGTACCAGGGCGGGGCGCGGCACGGGTCGGCCTGGGCCGGTGCCGGCGGCGGCCTGTACAACTACGGCGCGCTCGGCTTCAACCAGGGGGTCGTCGACGCGAACAGCGGCGGGGTGCTCACCCGACGTGCCGGGCCGGGGACCGGCTACGGCTCGCTGGGCTCGGTGGCCGACGGAGCAACGGTCACCATCTCCTGCTCCGCCAACGGCACCTCCCACACCGGCCGGTACGGCACCACGGCGCTCTGGAACAGGTTGAGCGACGGCAGTTGGGTGTCCGACGCCTACCTGTCGACCGGTGTGAACGGTCCGATCAACGGCTGGTGCTGACGAGGTCCATCCCTGCGGGTTGGCGGCTCACCGGCCGCCAACCCGCAGTCACCGCAAGGAGGGCTCATGTCCGTTCGCACCTTCCACCGGGGCCGACTCCTGCTCGCCCTGACCACCGCCCTGACCGGAGTCGTCGCGGTCGCGTCACCGGCTGTCGCCGACCCCGGTGGAACGTCAGCGCCGGCCGCCCCGCTCGCCGTCGCGTTCGACACCGCCGCCGCGCGGTACGACGTGCCACGCGACCTGCTGGTGGCACTGGGGTACGCCGAGTCGCGGCTCGACATGCACGCCCGCACACCAAGCGCGGCGGGCGGTCACGGGCTGATGCACCTGGCGAGCGCCCCCGGAATACGCACCCTGGACGAGGCTGCCGCGCTCACCCGGCTCAGTCCGGCCGCGCTGCGGACCGAACCCGCGGCGAACGTGCTCGGGGCGGCAGCCGTGCTGCGCTCGTACGCCGATCAGGCCGGCCTCACCGCCGCGACGCGCGACGACGTGAACGGTTGGTACGGAGCGGTAGCCCGGTACGGCGGCGCCAGCGAGGCGTCGGTCGCGCGGCTCTACGCCGACACCGTCTACGACCTGCTGCGGACCGGGTTCACCGAGCGCGGTGAGGCGGTGGCTGGGCGACCGGTCGCGCCCCGGCGGGGTGGCCTGGAGCGGGCCGCCGTGCTCGGCGGGATCGGCACCTTGAGCACCGACTACGGGCCGGCCGCGTGGGCGCCGGCCAGCACGAGCAACTACACGGTGGCCAGTCGACCGGGCAGTCACCCGGTCACCCGCATCGTGATCCACCTGACGCAGGGCTCGTACGCCGGCGCCGTCAGCTGGTTCCAGAACCCGGCCGCCCAGGCCAGCGCGCACTACACCTTCCGCTCCTCCGACGGGGCCGTCACCCAGTCGGTGCGGGAGAAGGACATCGCCTGGCATGCCGGCAACTGGACCTACAACACCGGGTCGATCGGCATCGAGCACGAGGGGTTCATCGACAACCCCGCCTGGTTCACCGACGCGATGTACCGCGCCTCGGCCGCGCTCACCCGCAGCCTCGCCACGAAGTACGGCATTCCCCGGGACAGGGCGCACATCATCGCCCACAGTGAGGTGCCCGGTGCCACCCACACCGACCCGGGCCCGAACTGGAACTGGAACTACTACATGCAGCTGGTGAATGGAATCACCGGCATCGGCTCCGGCACGGTGACCACCGAGGCGTCCAGCCTCAACGTGCGCTCCGGCCCCGGCGCCAGCTATCCGGTCGTCGGCTCGGTCGCCGACGGCGCCACCGTCGCCGTCTACTGCCAGGCCGTCGGCAGCACGGTCACCGGCCCGTACGGCACGACTGCCGTCTGGAATCGGATCGGCACCAACCGCTACGTCTCCGACGCCTTCGTGCTGACCGGCTACGACGGGTACATCCCGAACGTGCCGCGCTGCTGAGGGCGCGGTACGACCACGAACGCTCAGGCGGCCGCCGACGAGCCGAAGAGCAGGTCCAGCTGGGCGTCCAGCGCGCCCAGCGCCTGTTCGGCGGTGTACTGCCCGCCCAGCAGGTAGACACCGAGCCCCTCCATCAGCGCCAGCAGGCCGGCCGCGGCGGCGACGCCGTGCCGGTCGGGCAGGACGCTGGCGATGAACCCGGTGAACTGCGCGGTGTCCTCGTGCAGGCTGGGCGCGGCCGACGGTCGCACCGCCGTGTAGGCGAGGAACGCGAGCGCCACCCGCCCGTTGTCGCGGGTGCCTTCGTCGAGCGGCAGCAGCGCGGCGAGCATCGTACGCAGCAGCAGTCGAGGTGACGGGGTCTCGCCCAGCTGTGCCACGGCCTCGGTGACCCGGCTCTGGCTGCGCTCCCGCACCACACTCAACGCGAAGGCCATCATCTCGTCCTTGGTCCGGAAGTAGTGCTGGACCATCCCCGCCGAGACCCCGGCCTCGGCGGCCACGTGTCGAAGGCTGACGGCCTCCAGGCCCTGATCCGCGGCGACCCGCATCAGCGCGTCCGCGATGAGGGTGCGTCGCTCCTGGTGATCGACCTTCTTGGGCATGGCCTCGATCGTTTCACAGTGGGTGGCCCGGAGACTCCGCCAGCGCGGTGGTCACCGGCTGACGGTCTGGCTCACCGGAGTGCCCCGCGCGCTGCGCAGCAGGCCGTCCGGGTCGTCGGCGTACAGTCGCAGCTCGTTCACCGGCGTGGACCCGGCCCTCGGCAGGTCGAAGGTCAGCGGCCGGCGCAGCAGGACGTCGATGCTGGTCTGGCTGCCGACCGAGATGGACACCACCCGCCGGTCGCCCTCCTGCTCGACCTGCACGGATCTGCTCGACGGCAGCGAACGGTAGCGCTTGCGCAGCGCCTCGACGTCCGTCCACGGGATCCAGATGTCGATGCCCGAGCTGAGCCGCACCCGCAGGCCCCGGTCGCCCACGACGTGGGGGTGGATCGTCATGCTGGCGAACAGGCCGATCATCCAGAGCAGACCCCAGATGCCGAGGCCCAGAACGATCCAGCGGGCGGGCCGCCACGGCACCACGTGGGTGACCACCACGTCGAAGATCGGGATCTCCACGACCGACAGGCCGATGAAGATGCCCAGGATCGGCTTGACCACGCCGAGGTAGCCGAACGGCTCGTCGCCGGGCCCCAGCGGCAGTGGACGACGCCGCGCCCACACGTACAGGCTGCGCCACGTCGCGGCCTCGGCCTCGGCCGCCCGACGCAGCAGCGGGCCCACCCGCGCCCTGGTCGGTGTCGTCGTGTCGGTCATGGTCGTCCTACTCGCTCGGGGGTCGACGGTCCGTGCGGCGTGACGGTTCCGGCACCGCCGTCCACCGTGACGAGCTGCCCGGTGGTGATGGTCCGGGTGGCGTCCGGCACGCAGATGACGGCGGGAATGCCGTACTCACGGGCCACTGTCGGGCCGTGCGCCATGATCGCGCCGGTTTCGGTGACCAGCGCCGCCGCGGTGAGGAACAGCGGGGTCCAGCCGGGGTCCGTGGTCGCGGCCACCAGGACCTCGCCGGGCTCGACGTGGGCGGTGCCCGGGTCGTGCACGACCCGGGCGGGGCCGGTCACCCGGCCCGCCGACGCGCCCACTCCGGCGAGCGTCCCGTCGCCGGTCGATGCCGCCGGCAGGACGGTCTCGACATCCGTACCGTCGGAGAGCAGTGCCACCGGCACGGTCCGACGCCGCAGCTCCCGGCGGTGCACCGCCCGCCGGGCGGTGACGGTGCCGCGCAGATCAACACCCTGGTGTACGGCGGTGTGCACCTCGTCGAGGGTCAGGAACATGATGTCGTCGGGCTGCTCCAGCAACCCGTGGTTGTGCAGGTCGGCGCCGATGAGCAGCAGTTGGCGACGGGTCTCGCGCAGCGGGTACAGCCCGGCGAACTTGCCGGCCTCGCGCAGGCCGGCCAACGATCGCGCGCGGCGCAACAGGAAACCGGCGAGCCGGCCCCGCACCGGCCGCCGTCGGCGAGCTCGGGTGACCAACTCCTCCAGCGCTGTCTCCGCCGCTGAGGCGGCCCGTTGGAAGCGCTGGTCGGGACCCTGTTGCGGATCGGTCACCCGCAGGTAGTTGGCGACCGCGGCGAAGACCGGCGTGGGGTCCTCCGCCCAACGCGGCACCCCGAGGTCGACCTCGGCGACGCCCCGGTGACCGTAGACGTCCAGGAAGGCCGCCATGCCGATGTCGGGCAGCGTCCCGTGCAGGTGGCGTGCGGCCAACTCGACCGGCGGGGTGTCGAGGAGAAGCCGGCGGTGCTCGCCCACGCCCTGGGCGAGCCGCCACAGGGCCAGGTCCATCTCGATGGTGACGTTGTGCGGCATGCCGCCCAGCACGGTGTGGATCTCGTCCGGGCCGGCGACGCCCTTGAGCAGCGCGGTCGGCAGGGCGGCGGCGAGCATCCCGGCGACGATCGGCCACATGATCGCGTCGGCGGTGTCGTCGGCGTCGGCGTCCTGCTCCTGCACGAAGCGCAGCCGGTCACCGGTGGTACGCAGGTCGGCGGGGGCGGCTGAGCTCACCCTCAGCTGCTCGATCGCCTCGAACATCCGGGTCCGCGCGGCCTCGGGACGGGCCAGCGCCCGCAGGATCCCCGCCACCGCGCGACGGGCCGTCCGCAGCGACGCGGCTCCCGATGCCCCACCGCGCCGGTCGCCGCCGTTGGTCGGGGCGAACCGGGGATCCGCCAGCACGTGCTGCATCACCGCCTGGGCGCGCGGCCCGAAGTCGACAGCCAGGAGCTTCACCAGCCGCTTGCGGGACGACCGGTCGCGGGCGAGGTCGGTCAGGTCGCCGTAGAGGCGACCCCCGATGTCGACGATCTCGACACGTACCCCGAGCGCGGCGAGCATCGCGGCGATCTGCCTGCGCAGGGTCGACATGCCCATCGGGGTGACCGGTTGCAGCATGCCCTGGACGTGTCCGAACTCCAGGTAGACGCGGGGGAGGGGCTTCTCGCTGGACGGTGGGGCGGGGAACAGGCTGGTGATCGGCCGGGACTGGAGGAGCCACAGCACGTCCTCCGCGTCGATCGCCCACTCGACATCCTGTGGGCAGCCGAAGTGGGCCTGCAACCGCTCGCCCGTGGCGCGGAGGCGGGCCAGTTGCGGGGACGTCAGGCATCCGGCCTCGGCGCGCGTGACGTCGTCGAGAATGTAGTGGTCGACGGCGGCTGCGCCGTCCACCACTGTGGTGCCGAGGCCGGCGGCGGCGTCGACGGCCATCTCGTCGCGGCGCCCGGTCAGCGGGTTCGCGGTGAACAGCACTCCCGCAACAGTGGGTCTGACCATGCGCTGCACGACGACGCCCATCCGCACTGTCTGGGATTCGATGCCGCGGGCGTCGCGGTAGGCGGTCGCCCGGTCGCTGTGCAGCGAAGCCCAGCATTTCTCGATGGCGGCGATCAGCTCGTCGGTGCCGGTGACGTCGAGGACGGTGTCCTGCTGCCCGGCGAAGCTCGCGTCCGGGAGGTCCTCGGCGGTCGCGCTGGAGCGCACCGCCACCGGGCCCGCGCCGAGCCGCTGGTACGCGGCGACGACCTCCGCGGTGGGGACGACGCCGAGTCGGTGTGCCTCGGTGGTGACGCAGAAGCCGTCGGGGACCTGTTCGCCGTGCCGGATCAGCTCGCCCAGCCCGGCCGCCTTGCCCCCGACCAGGGCGGTCATGGCGGCGGTCACCTCGGCCAATGCGATCACGTGCATGGGAGCTCACTCTCGTTGCAATACAACTGCATTGCATCTGACGGTATCTCGTTTGCGATTCGAGTGCAATGTCACGGCTGTGGGGGTGCCACCTCGGAGCCGGGAGGTTGCCCGGATCTGCCATGCTCGGCCCGGTGACGACCGGTCGCCCCACCAGATCCCGCTCCCACCGCCGCCCTCGAAGCCGTGCCATCCGCATCCTGCTCGCGTTCGTCGCGGTGGCGGCCCTCGTGGGTGTCGCGGCGGTCGCGGTGCCGATGCTGCGACCGGCCGGTCCGCGCCCGCTCTTCCAGATGCCGGTGACCTGCGGCGAGACGTGGCAGCTCAGCACCTACCCCGGTCACGACGACTACGACGTCGACTTCTTCCCGGTCGAGGGCGAGACGTGGGGGCGGCCGGTGCTCGCGTCGTACGCCGGCACTGTCACAGTGGCGGGCATCAACGGCTCGCTGGGCGGCCGCAACCCGGAGAACCCGGAAGGCCCGCGGGGGCGGGGCGGCGGCTACTGGGTGAAGATCGACCACGGCGGCAAGTGGGAGACGCAGTACCTGCACATGCTCGAACCACCACTGGTCACCGTCGGCCAGAAGGTGGCCCAGGGTGACCAGATCGGACGGCTCGGCAGCACCGGCAACTCCGGCGCGCCGCACCTGCACTACGAGCAGCGCCGCGGATGGGAGAAGGTCGAGACCCACTTCGACGGCGCGCCGTCGGGCATCACCACCGACGAACGCGAACAGATCCTCCGGCGGGTGAGCAACAACTGCCCGGTCGTCTCCTGAGGAATCCGGTTTGCTCCGCACGGCTGGGGGCACTGATTCGGGAGACAGTTCCGACGCAGGGAGGAGCCGGCCATGGCCAAGGGTGACGTCGACACGTACCACGAGGACGGGCAGTGGAAGAACAAGCCGGAGGGCCACGAGCGGGCCACCAGCACGCATGACGTGAAGGCCGATGCGCAGGCTCAGGGCCGCGAGATGGCGGCCGACCGCGGTGTCGAACACGTGATCAAGAAGCAGGACGGCACGATCGGGGAGAAGAACACCTACCCCCGCAGCCGTGACCCCCGCGACATCGAGGGCTGACAGCTCCCAGCCCCGGCGCACCGACCTCCTCGGCCATGCCGAGGAGGTCGGTGCGTTTCTGGGCGCCGAGCC
>NZ_JBEYSL010000256.1:0-9470 GCF_040642735.1 Micromonospora sp. NPDC047753
GGTGGTGCCGGCGCAGCCGGTGCACGTCGCGGTGGTGCTCTCCGGCGACCTGGACCCGGCCGGCTGGTGGGGTGCGGGTCGACCGGCCGGCTGGGGTACGCCGAGTAGGCCGTCCGCACGTCCTCCGGCGCGTCGGCCAGCGCGGCGCCGAGCAGCATCGGACGCTCGACGGTGTACTTCGCGGACTTGTACCGGGCGACCTTGCTGGCCCGCTCCACCGAGGTGTCCCCGGTGACCTGCGTCAGCACGTCGAGGTACTGCCCGACGGTGACCTCGGTGCGCATCTCGTCGAAGACCGGCCGGGCCCGGGCCAACGACCACAGGTCCAGGCCGGCGGAGTGCAGCAGTTCGTCGGACCAGACCAGACACAGGTCACCGAGCAGGATGGCCGCGGCGTCGCCGAAACCGTCCGGGTCACCGCCCCAGCCGGCCTCCCGGTGCCGGGTGGCGAACCGTCGGTGCACCGCGGGCTCGCCGCGTCGGGTGTCGGAACGGTCCATCAGGTCGTCGTGGATCAGGGCGCTGGCCTGGACGAACTCCAGCGCGGCCAGGGCGGTCAGCACCTGGTCGCCGTCCAGCCCGCCGGCCCCCCGGAACCCCCAGTAGGCGAATGCCGGACGCAGCCGCTTGCCGCCGCCGAGCACGAACGCCTCGATCGCCTCGGCCACCGGACCCAACGCGTCGTCCACGGCGGCGAGCCGGACCCGTTGGCCGGCCAGGAACTCGGTGAGAGCCTTGTCGACCCGCTGCCGCAGGCCGGCGCGGTCGACGGGGGACACGGGAGCAGCGTGGGTCACGCCCCGACGCTAGCTGGTCGTCCGTGCTCGTGCTCCACCGCCACGCGTAGTCCCGCCGCTGCGGCCGGGACCCGTCCGCCCGGCCGGACGCGCGCCGGCCGCGGCGGTGCGGCCCGGCCCGGTGGCCCGCGTCGAGCCGGCCCGACGGGTGGCCGCGGCGGCCTCCGCGAGCACCACCAGCGGCACGTCCAGGACGACGGCGAGCCAGCCGAGCCAGAACCCGCCCGGCACGCGCCGCTGTCGTTCCCACCGGGAAACCTCGTGCCGACTCAGCGTCGGCACCCCGGCGGCGGCACACAACTCGGCGGCGGCTCGCTGCTGGCTCCAGCCATGGGCCAGTCGGCACCGGGCCAGCAGCGGCCCGAGCTGCGCGGGACGCGGCGATGCGAGCGGGATCATGGGTCCTCCTGGCGGGCGTCGGTGCGGCGACGACCCACCCGTCTGACCGGACGGACCGGCGTCACCGCTCGGTTGCTGACCCCCGCGCGAGACCTGGCCACCCCCGCCGCCCCTCCCGCACCGTCCCTTTCTACCTCGGAGGTACGACGCCTTTCCGCCGTCAGGTCGGGGCGCGCGGTGCGACACCATCCGCCGGCTCACGGCGGACTCGGCGACACCGCTCACCGGCTCCCGGCAGACCGGACGACGCAGCTCCCCGGGCCGGGCGACGCAGCTCCCCGGGCCGGGCGACGCCGCCCACCGGGCCGGGTGGCACCGCCGCTGGGTGGGAAGGGCCTGGGTCCTGGTGCGATCGACCGCTAGAGTCGGGTCGTGGCGCTCGGTCTTCCCTCGACACTCCCCAATCCGCAGCCGGCGATCGGGGAGCTCATCCGTGAGCGCCAACCGACCTTCTCGTTCGAGTTCTTCCCGCCCAAGACCGAGGCGGGGGAGCAGCTGCTCTGGCAGGCCATCCGCGAGCTGGAGTCGCTGCGCCCGTCGTTCGTGTCGATCACGTACGGTGCCGGCGGTTCGACCCGGGACACCACAGTGGCGGTGACCGAGCGGATCGCCACCGAAACGACACTGCTGCCGATGGCCCACCTGACCGCGGTCAACCACTCCGTCGCCGAGCTGCGGCACGTGGTCGGCCGGCTCGCCGGGGTGGGGGTGCGCAACGTGCTGGCCGTTCGTGGTGACCCCCCGGGCAACCCGGGCGGTGAGTGGATCCGCCACCCCGAGGGCGTGGACTACGCCGAGGACCTGGTCCGGCTGGTGCGCGACGCCGGCGACTTCAGCGTCGGCGTGGCGGCCTTCCCGTACAAGCACCCCCGCTCGCCCGACGTGGCCAGCGACACCGCCCAGTTCGTCCGCAAGTGTCGGGCCGGCGCGGAGTTCGCGGTCACCCAGATGTTCTTCGACGCCGACGACTACCTGCGGCTACGTGACCGGGTGGCCGCTGCTGGCTGTGACACGCCGATCCTGGCCGGTGTGATGCCGGTGACCCAGTTCAGCACCATCGAGCGGTCCGTGCAGCTGTCTGGTGCGCCGTTCCCGCCGGCGTTGGCGGCCCGCTTCGAACGCGTCGCCGACGACCCGGACGCCGTCCGTCGGCTCGGCATCGAGCAGGCCAGCGAGATGTGCCGCCGACTGCTGGACGAGGGCGTGCCGGGAATCCACTTCATCACCCTCAACCGGTCCACCGCGACCCGCGAGGTCTGGCAGAACCTGAAGGCCGGCGCCCGCGTGTGAACGCTGCGCTTGCGACACCTGTTGCCCGGCACGACGGTTGATCCGTGGTGGGCACACAGCTGAACTGGGATCAGTACGCCACGGCGTGGGCGCGGTTGCACGGCGGGTTCGACCCTCGGGTCGCCGCGCCGGTGGTGCGCGCCTGGCTGCGATTCGCGTACCACGTCGGATACGTGCTGGGTCGACTGCGGGTCAGCCCCACCGCGGTCACCGTGGCCGGGGTGCTGCTCTGCTTCTGCGTACCGTTGCTGGTGGGCCGGCCGGGGGACGGGCCGTTCCTCGGCGCGCTGTTCGTGCTGCTCGCCGCCGTGGCGGACAGCGTGGACGGTGCGGTGGCGGTCGCCACCGGCCGCACCACCCGGCTCGGCTACGTCTACGACTCGGTCGCCGACCGGCTCGGTGAGGTGGCGTGGCTGCTGGCCTTTTGGCTGGTGGGCGCGCCAGGTGGGCTGGTGGTCGCGGGCGGCGCGCTGTCCTGGTTGCACGAGTACGTCCGGGCGCGGGCGGTCGCCGCCGGCATGCGGGACATCGGCGCGGTGACGGTGGGCGAACGTCCCACCCGGGTCTCGGTGGCGCTGGCCGGGTTGCTGGTCGCCGGGCTGGCCGGGCTGATCGAGCCGGACCTGGCCGCTGGCACCATCACCATGGCGACCGCGGTCTGGGTGCTGCTGGCCGGTTTCGGCCTGGGGCAACTGCTCTCCAGCATCCGTCGAGCCCTGCTCGACGCCGACTGAGCAGCCCTTACCAGGCGGGGCCGATCTCGTCGGCGACGATCTGCGCGGAGAGGGTCACCATCGGCAACCCACCGCCCGGGTGGGTGGAGCCGCCCACCAGCCACAGTCCGTCAACCGGGCCCCGGTTCGCCGGGCGCAGCAGCCCACCGGCGGTGCCATAGATCGAGCCACCCGGTGCGCCGGTCGCCACGTCCAGGTCGGCCGGGGTGCGGATCTCGCGGAACAGCAGCCGGTCGCGCACGTCCACGCCGCGCCGCGCCAGCACGTCCAGGATCCGGTCGGCGTACGCGTCGGCCAGCCCCGGGCGTCGCCAGTCGACAGCGCCCGCCGCGGTGCCCTGTCGGGCGGCGTTGACCAGCACGAACCACGCCTCGTGTCCGGCTGGGCGAACCATCGGGTCGTCGGCGACTGTGACGAACACCGCCGGGTCGGCCGCCGGCCGGGCCCGTACCCCGCGCCCCGGGTCACCGAAGACCGCGTCGAACTCGGCGTCGTAGTCGTCTGGGAAGAAGACGTTGTGGTGGGCCAGCCCGGTGCTGCCGGAGACGCCGAGCAGCAGCACGAAGCCGGCGAGGCTGCGGTCGGTCAGCGTGGCCAGCCGACGCGGGTGCGGCAGCAGGTCACGGTAGACGGTGAGCGCGTCCACGTTGGCCACCACCACGTCGGCGGGTACCGGGGTGGTGACGCCGGCGAGGCGTACCCCGTGCACCCGGCCGCCGGTGGCGTCGATCCGGGTGACAGTGGCGTCGGTCTGCACGACCACGCCGAGGTCCAGGCAGCGGGTCAGCAGCGCGTCGGCGAGCGTGCCCAGACCACCGCGCAGGTACCAGCCGCCGAAGGTCAGCTCGGCGTAGGGGACCGCGACCAGCGCCGCCGGTGCCCGACGTGGGTCGGCTCCGGTGTAGGTGGCGTACCGGTCCAGCATCATCCGCAGCCGCGGATCGGACAGGTGCCGGCGGCCGAGGCCGCGCAGACTGCGGCCCGGGGCGATGGCGGCCAGGTCGCCGACGCGCCAGGCCAGCGACGCGAGGTCGCGGGGAGAGTCGACGGTACGGCGCAGGATGTCCCGTGAGGAGGCGTTCCACACCCGCGCCGCCCGGCGCCACAGCCGCTGCCAGTCGGCCGCCGCCCGGTCACCGAACGCGGCCCCGATCCGGGCGGTGAACTCCTCCGGGTCGGCGCACGAGTCCAGGGTCGGGCCACCATCGGGAAAGACGTGTCGGACGATCGTGTCCAGCGGAACCAGGTCCAGGTATTCGTCGAGCTTCGCCCCGGTCGCCTCGAACAGGTCGTGGAAGACCTCGGGCAGGGTGAGCAGGCTCGGCCCGGTGTCGAAGTGGAACGACCCGGCCGGGGTGTCGTGCGTGTAGCGGCCGAGCTTGCCGCCGACCGTGTCGGCCCGCTCGAAGACGGTCACCTGGTGCCCGGTGGCGGCCAGCCGGGCGGCGGTGGCGAGGCCACCCACCCCGGCGCCCACGACCACGATCCGCGCCATGCCGCGTCCTCCCTAGCTGACCGGGCGGCCCCGCCAGGTCAGGCGGCGTCGCTTTCGCAGATGGTACGACCGCAGGGTCAACCAACCGAGGACCACGACCGACACGGGGTGTGCGAGCGCGTCGGGCCACCACCGACCACCTGTCGCGCTGGCGGTGAGCACCCGTCCGGCCACCCCGAGCACGTATGCGGCCAGGCCCACGGCTGCCACCATCGGTGCGCCGGCCGCCGCACCCGTCAGCGCGATCAGTGGTGGGGCGGTGTAGAGCAGCAGCAGCGCCGCCACCACGGCTGCCGCCGCGCCCGGGTGCCCGAACGACGCCCAGAGCGACTTCGAGTACCCGTCGCGCAGTTGCGGCCAGTCGTCGTACATCCGGCAGGTGGCCAGCCGGGAGCCGTCGGCCAGGGCGATCCGTCCGCCGGCCCGCTTGACCGCCCGGGCCAGCTCGACGTCCTCCAGGATCTTGTCGGCGACCGCGGCGTGCCCGCCGGCGGCGGCGTAGCCGGCCCGGTCCACCACCAGGAACTGCCCGCCCGCCGCGGCCAGCGACGGCCGCGACGAGCGCTCCATCGCGCGCAGCGGTAGGAAGGTCAGCCAGAGCCACTGCAGCAGCGGCTGCACCAACCGGTCGCCGGCCGTCGCCACCACGATCCGGGGGTACGGCGACAGCAGCGTCGCCCGGGCGGCGCGCAACTCGGTGACGGCAGCGGCCACGGCGTGCGGGGCGAGCACCACGTCGGCGTCGACGAAGACCAGCGCGGTGGCGTCCGGGTCGGCCCGGGTGGCCAGCTGCCAACAGGCGTGCGGCTTGCCCAGCCAGCCCGGCGGTGGGGCGACCCCGGTGAGCAGCGTGACCCGCGGGTCGTCGCCGACCACCGCGCGGACCACGTCGGCGGTGCCGTCGGTGGACCCGTCGTCGAGGACCACGACGCGCAGCCCGGGTACGCCGCGCTGGGCCAGCAGGGCACGCAGGCAGGGCGTGACCCGGGTGGCCTCGTCGCGCAGCGGCAGCAGCACGGTGACCGGCTCCTCGACGTCGTCGGGCCGGTCGGTGGGTCGGCGCAGCCACCGGGTGGCGTTGAGCCAGGTGTGCCCGGTCAACGCGGCGACGGCGATGAGCAGGGCGAGCAGGACGGTCATCGGGTCGCGTCGACGCCGGGGCGGTGTGGCTGGTGGGCCTCCCGACCGGGGGCACCGCCCCGGCGGGCACGCAGGAGGGTCACCGCCAGGGGTACGGCGGTCACCGCCATGCCGGCGGCGCCCCAGAGCGCCGAGGCGGGCAGGTCGAGGAAGACGGCGTGGGCCAGGATGCTGGAGAAGTACGTCCACAGGTAGAGCGCGAGCATCGGGTGGTCCCGCCGATCGGTGTGTTCGGCGGCCGGCCCGGCCAGCGGGCGCAGCGCGCTCATCATCAGCACCGCGAAGAGCAGCCAGCCCAGGTAGTTGCTGACCGGGATGCCGGCCAGGCCGGGCAGGGCCGGGGTGGCGTCGCGCCAGACCCAGTAGCCCTCGGCCACCATCTGCGGGTCGAGGAAGAGGTCCCAGGCGGCCAGCCCCACGGTGGCCAGCGCGATCCGCCCCACCCATCGACCCACCGTCGGCCCGCTGCCGTCGGCTGTCGGCCCGCTGCCGCCGGCAGTCACGATCCTGCCGCCGGTCAGTCGGACCGCTGCCAGCCAGGCCGGCCAGGCCATCCAGGTCCAGGCCAGCGGAATGATCAGCGGCACGCCGGCCAGCTTGGGACCCAGCTCTCCGGAGTAGTCGTAGCTGCCGAACGGCACGCCGGTGGCCACCCCGATCGCCTCGATCGCGAACCCGCCGCCGGTGGCCACCGCGACCAGCGCCGCCGCCACCCGTGGGCCCCGGCTGAGCAGCGCGTGGCCGACCGAGAGCAACCAACCGAGGACGACGGTAGCCACTGTGAGCCCGGCCCGGGTTGCACCGGTGGTGAGCGGGTAGCAGATCTGGGCGAGGACCAGGACGGCGAGCAGCGTCCAGGAGATCCGTCGGGTCATGACGCCGGTGGCTCGAGGGGCAGATCCCGACCGAGTACGCCGAACGGTCGCTCGTCGCCGGGGAAGTGGAAGTCGCGCAGCACGTCGACGAAGCCGAACCGTCGGTACAACCGCCAGGCCCGCGAGGTCTGCTCGTCGGCCTCCGGGGTGGACAGCAGCACGGTGTCGCCCTCCGCCATGCCGAGCAGCGCGCGCAGCTGACCGGTGCCCAGACCGTGCCCCTGCGCCGGTGGCCGGACGTGCAGCTCGACCACCTCGAAGCAGTGGGTGAGCCAGCGCGTGCGGGTCGGGGCGTTCAGCGCGCGGTGCACCTGGTCGTGCCACCACTGACCGGAGGCGCCCAGGTAGCCGTAGCCGAAGCCGGCGAGGTGACCCTCACTGGTCAGGCTGGCGACCGCCCGGAAACCCGGTCGGCGGACGTGGGTGGCGATGTAACCGCGCCGGGCCTCCAGCAGGTCGGTGCGGTATCCCATCGCCTCGCCGTAGACGGCCACCACGTCGTCCAGCCGCCGGACGAGATCGTCCGGCGTCCAGCGCACCAACCTCATGCCCGTCCACCCTTCACCGTTTCCGGGCCGCCGTCGACGACCCATCCGAGCACCGACCGGTCGCCGACCACGTCGCGCACCTCGAACCGGGCGAACAGTTCCTCGGCGTACCAGCCCGCGGTGGGGGTTCGCATGATCGCCGCCCGGTGCTCCGGGTGACGGTACGCGAACGCCACCAGGTCCGTCGGGTCGCGCCACACGCTCACCGTGCCCTGCCAACCCAACGGGGCCTCTCCGACCCCGAACCGGGCCAACAGCCCGGGCGCGTCGCGCAGAGCGGCGGCCACCGGCGGGATCGCCCGCCAGAAGGTGGCCGCCCGCCGGGCCCGCAGCCGGGCCCGGGTCAGTGCCAGCACCGGGCCGGTGACCCGGCCGCCCGACGGGTCGCCGAACGGCCGCTGGCCGGACCACTCGCCCCGGCTGGTCAACGGGCGTAGGTCGATTCGTGCCTGGGCGTGGGCGATGCGCGCCCAGGCCCGCCCGACCGGAGAGTCGTCGAAGCCGGCCGCCGCGGCGGGGGAGTCCCAGACGGTCAGCGCCGCCCACCGGGTCAGGTCGGCGTCCCGGGGCCCGAAGTCGGTGCCGGTTCCGGTGCCCAGCAGCTTCCCGAAACGAACGCCGGGGAGGGCCCGCAACCGGCGGGGGTCCACCGCCATCCGGGTCAGCGCCCGGGGCAGCGCGCCAGGGGAGGTCCGCCACACGTGCAGCGTGACCAGCTCCGGAACCGTGCTGACGTCGCCGCTGTGCCTGCTGGTTCGCTCGCTCACGCCACCTCGGCCGGGGTGCCGGCGGTGACCCGCAACAGCTCGGGGTAGGTGGTCGGGAAGACCGCCTGGGGTACGCCGCCCGCGGCCCAGATCTCCGGGTACGCCGCCAGCGCCGTGTCCACCAGGGTGCGCAGCGGGTGCGGGTGCCCGAGTGGGGCGACCCCGCCGATCGGCTGCCCGGTGTGGGTCCGGACGAACTCCGGGGTGGCCCGACGCAGTCGGGTGACGCCGATCGATGCCGCCAGGCCGGCGGTGTCGACCCGGTGTGCGCCGGAGGTGAGGACGAGCAACGGCGTGTCGTCCGCGTCGAAGATCAGTGAGTTGGCGATCTGGCCGACCTCGACGTCGAGCGCCTCGGCGGCCGCCGCGGCGGTGTGCACCGCGTCGGGCAGCAGACGGACCACGCTGGGCTCACCGGCGCCGTCGAGGGTGCCGGCGGCGGTGAGCGCGTCCTGCACCGCCCGTACGTTCGGGTGTGGCTGCATCCCGCCATTCTTCCCGGTCCGTTGGTGGCCGGTTCAGTCGGCCGGCACGCTCGGCGCGTCACACGTTGCATTTTCGTCGGAGGGGAGGTGTACTGTCAGCAGCAGTTAGAACGAGTGTTCGATTGCCTCGAACGCCCGTTCCAACCAGCCGGAGCGCGGCGTTTCGCGGCGCCACCTCCGGGCGGTGCGGCTCCGCGGGCCGCACCTGGGTTTCCGGGCAGTCGCGAGCCTGGTCCCAATTAGGCAGGAGCGTCGCTCGCCGCCCACGACCCCCGGGCGGCGGGCGACGCACCCGCCGGTCCGCCGGCCGGGTGTGGTGTGGGGAAGCATCCACACCCGGCCGGCCACACCCGGTGCGTCTTCCTCCGCACCACCCCGACCTCGGCGTCTCGTCGGTGGCATCAGCCACCGCAGTGACGTCTCGGCCACGTGGAGGAGAGACACCCATGCCGACCAACCCGGCTCAGGCACCGACGGTGCCGGCGCACGTGCTGCCGCACCGCACCCCCGCCCAACTCCTCACGTTGGCCCGCCGTGGGCTGGTCGAGGCTGGCCAGACCCGACCTGACGGCCTGCGCTACGCGGCTGCCCACCTGGCCGCCCTGCGCGCGGCGGCAGCTCTGCTCGCCGCCCGGGCCCGCCCCGCGCCGAGTCGACGCAACCGGATCACCAGTGTCTGGGTCCTCCTCTGCGCCGTCGCTCCGGAGCTCGACGAGTGGTCCCGGTTCTTCGCCGCGGGGGCCAGCAAGCGCGCCGCCGCCGAGGCCGGCATCCCCCGGGTGGTCAGCGCCCGGGAGGCCGACGATCTGCTCCGCGCTGCCGAACAGTTCGTCACGGTGGTGGAAACCGCGCTCGGCGTGGCCCACCAACCGGCCCTGGACGGCCTCGCCGCCTGATCCCGCCGTGCCACCGGCCGCCCCGCGAGGGGAGCCGGGCGGCC
>NZ_JBEYSL010000257.1:0-9409 GCF_040642735.1 Micromonospora sp. NPDC047753
GTGCCGACCAGCATCCCGACGCCGACGCCGATCGACAGCAGGTACAGGATCGGTTCGACGAGGGCGTTGAGCAGCGGTGTGACCGACCGGCGGTACACCCGTCCCGGCCGCGTCGGGTGGAAGATCTGCCGGACGCGCTACGCGGCGCTCCAGGAGACGGTCTGCAATGCGGCCAGCGGCATCGCCCAGGGGAAGGCGTGCAGGTGCTGCTCCCCCGTTCCGGGCGGGTGCAGAGCGATCACATCGTCGCCGAAGAGCACCGTGACGCCCCACTCGGCCAACCGGGCCACCCCGGCACGAAACGCCGGGTGGCAGGCCATCGCCGAGTTGGTGTACGGCACCGCCACGATGGGGACGCCCTTGCCCTGCGCCTCGACCAGCAGCCCGAGCGCCAGCGTGTCGGTGATCCCGGCGGCCCACTTGTTGACCGTGTTGACGGTGGCCGGGCAGACGATCATGGCGTCGGCGGGCGGCAGCACGTCCGGGTCACCGGGGTTCTTGTAGTGCGTCCGCACCGGGTGACCGGTCTGCCGAATCAGGGCCGACTGGTCGACGAACTTCGCGCCGTCCGGCGTGGTGACCACGCAGACGTCCCAACCGTCCTGTTGGGCGAGATCGACCAGACGACCGACGTGCCGGGCCAGCGGCGAGCCGCAGGCGATGACGTAGAGCACCTCACGGTGCCCGCTGTTGTGCGCTGCACCGGCCATCAGACCGGCTCCGCGCTCATACCCCTACTCCCATGTGCTCAGCCAACTCCGCTACCGGAGAAGGCGGCGCACCACGTGTGCGACGGAGGATGTCGGACATCACCTCGTGCGCGATCGGCCGGCAGCGGATCTCCGACGGGGCGAGCCGATCACCGAGCAGCAGCATCTCGCCGGCGTTCGCCACGTCACCGATCTGGGCGTAACCGCGGGCGATGTCGAGCAGGTGGTGGGCGCGGCGCTCGGGCAGCAGCGCGTTGAAGGAGGGCTCCGCGATGCGCAGCTGGTGCACCTCCACGGCCCGCCCCCCGTCGCCCAGCTCCACGGCGGCGGCGGCCCGGTGCAGTTCGACATTGGTCGGGCCGAACGACGTCCAGTAGTGGTTGTAATCGCCGCCGAGCAGTGTGGCGGCCTCCTGCGCGCAGTTGATCAGGTCGTCGACGCTGGCCGAGTCACCGATGCGGGACGCGGCCATCGCGCCCTGGAGCAGCAGCATCCCGTAGACGGAGAGGCGGGCCGGGGAGACCGTGTTGCTTCCACCCGGTGCCAGCCGGTTGGCGATCTGGACGTTCAGCTCCAGCGCGGGACGGGCCCGGCCCATCGCGACCAGGGCGTTGCACACCCGGGTGGTGGCGATCCCGGCGAGCAGCGGGTCGTCGGCCCGTTGGGCCACCGCCATCGACCGGTCGGCGGCCAACCAGGCGAGCTCGCACTCGCCGAGCTTGCGCAGCACCGAGGAGGCGATCTGGTAGACCTGCCCGAGCAGGTGGGCCGCCTCGGCGGCCTGCTCACCGCCGTAGGCGGCGTCGGCCGCCTGAGCGTCACGCAGCAGCTTCGGCAGCGCCCGGGTGAGCATCCCGTAGCGGCCGTACTGATAGGTGAGCCAGGCGTGGTTGACGGCCTTGCGCATGTCGTCCATCGGCGGCGGGTACGGCGCCGCGTCGAAGTACGCGCTCATCGAGTCGTAGCGTTCCAGCGCCGCCCGGATCTCCTGCACCTCGACCTGGTCGATGCAGTTGAGGGCGTCGGCGCGCCGCTCCGGGTCCTTGCCCATCAGCAGCTGCACGTCCATCTGGAGGATGTCGGCGATCTCGTAGAGGACGGAGAACTTGTCCAACCGGCGGACACCGCGTTCGACCTTGTCCACCCAGCTCTTGGACTTGCCCAGCCGGTCAGCGAAGACCTGCTGCGACATCTTGCGCCGCCCCCGCCAGTAGGCAACTCGCCGTCCTATGGGTAGCTCGTCCATCTCCCCATCCTCCCCTGCCACCGACGACCAATCGAGTCGGGGCGATGTCCGCGGGTGCGGCGACTGCCGTTCATGTTCAGGTTTTGGCTGGTCGCACAGGATGTACGTCAGCCGGACAGGTAGTCCTCGTACTTTTCGTGCAAGTTGCACGGGCCGTTCGTCAACCTCAACGATCGTGGGTTACGGCAGTGACGGTGCTCGACATGCGACCTGGCGAACGCCGGGCCCGACGAGAGGAGTTGGCACACATGTGGGGGAATGTCGTACCGCGCGTTGCCGAACTGTCGCCGCTGGAACGGGTCCGGCTGCGCCGGGTCGCCATCCGGTACGCGGTACACGGCTGGGAAGTCACCCCGGGGGCCTGTCTGGCCCGCAGCCGCTTCGTCTGCGGCCGGGCCGGCTGCCCCACAGTGGGCTGCCACCCCGCCCTGGAGAACTGGGAACTGGCCGCCAGCGCCGACCCGGCCCGGGTGGCGACCTGGTGGCGGAGCCGACCGCACGGGGTGCTGCTGCCCACCGGTCGGGCCTTCGACGTGCTGGAGGTGCCCGCCCACCTCGGCCGGCACGTGCTCGACGCGATCCAGATCCACCCGGCCGGCACCGGCGTACGCGGACCGGTGCTGGTCACTCCCACCGGACGGTGGATGTTCCTGGTCCGCCCCGGCGACCCGCTCAGGCCGGAGCTGGAGCACTGCTTCCACGTGGTCCGGCACGGGCCGGGCTCGTGGATCCCCGCGCCGCCCACCCGGCTGCCGGAGGGCACGGTCCGCTGGGCGGTTGCCCCGGAGCAGGCGCGCTGGCAGCTTCCGGATTCGTACCTCGTGCAGAACACGTTGATCGGGGCGCTGCGCGCCGCCGGGGTGACGCTCGCCCCCGACCTGCTCCCCGGTCACCTGCCGCTGCCCCGACGGGGCATGTGAAACCGGCCCGGTCGAGGATTCGATCCGGTGCCCGACAGCGTCGCCGAGGCGTCGGTCCTCGTTGACAGGGGGACGGTGCGAACGCGCGCCACGAACGGGGGAACGATGTCCACAAACGACAGAGCGCCTCACCCCGGCGGCACCGAGCCGCCCCGGCGCAGCCACCGGGGGCGCCGCTGGGCCGGCACCCGACCGTCCGGGTCCCGCCCCGGCCGCCCACGCCCCACCGGCACCCGCCCAGCCGGCACCCACCGCCCCCTCCGCTAGTCCCACGCCGCTCCCCGTCTCCCCCCAGCCCCGCCCGCCCGAAGCCCCGCCCAGCTTTCCGCGATCTTGCACTTCCTGTCCCGACAATCTCCACACAAAGGGACAAAACGCCAACCGGAAGTGCAAGATCGCGGGCGTGAGAGGGCGTGCGGGGGGTGCGGGGGGCGCGGGGGGGCGTGAGGGGGCGTGAGGGGGCGTGAGAGGGGGCGCGGGCTAGTCGGTTAGGGGGAGGTTGAACGAGTGGTACTCGCGGGCGTTGTCGGTGATCACCGCGTGGGTGTGGTCGTCCAGGCGGGCCAGCCAGTTGAGGCCGGGGGTGCCCATGGCCAGGGCGGCGGTGGCGTACGCGTCGGCCACCCCGAGGTCGGTGCCGACCACAGTCACCGAGCGCAGCCCACTGGCCGGTGCGCCCCGACGCGGGTCCAGCACGTGCCGGCCGCGTTCGTACACGCCGGACGTGGCCACCGCCAGGTCGGTCCCGCTGAGCACCAGGCAGGCCGCCATCGCGTCCCACGGGTGCCGGATACCGATGCGCCACGGTTCCCCGGACGGTGACAGACCCCGCACCCGTACGTCGCCGCCGGCGTTCACGCAGTGGTTGACGGCACCGGCGGCGACGAGACGGTCCGAGGCGACCTGGGCGGCCCAGCCCTTGACGAAGCCGGACGGGTCGAGCCGACCGGTGGCGTACGCGTCGAAGAACCCGTCGGTGGTGCCCCACAGGTCGGCGCAGGTCTCCAGCACGTACCGCAGGTCAGCGGACGCCTCGGAGAGCAGCACCTCACCACGGTCGAAGCGACAGACCTCGCTGTCCGGCTGGTAGGTGCTGAACCGCGCGTCCACCTCGTGCATCCAGGCGAAGACCTCATCGGCCAGCTCGCGCAGCGTCGCCGGTGGCAGATCGTCGGCGAGGTCCAGGGTGATCGTCGTACCCATGATCTGTTCGACCCGGCACAGCCCGGGTCGGGTCAGCGTGGCCCGCACGTCAGAATGCCTGCTCGATGGCGGACCGCAGCGACTGCTTGTAGGAGTTGCTGGTCTCGGTGGCGCCGGAGACGGTGTTGAGGTTCGCGTTCTGTTTCTGCACGACCTCACCGCCCCTGCCGTCGTAACGATTGCGGACGTCGCCGCTGTGGATGTCGGATTCACCCCCGCTGGGCAGCGACAGCGCGACGGCCTCGACGATCCGGTTACCCGAGACGACGATCTGCACCTGCACGTACCCGTACTCGTTGTCGAAACCGTTGCCGGTGACCCGGCGGGTGGTCGACTGGGGTGCCTTGGTGGTGGTCCGGGGTGCGGCCTTCGTGGTGGTGCGGGTGCCGGACGGACGGCCGGTGTTCTTTGTTGGTTTGGGCGAAGAGGGCGCGTCGGCAGTCACCGACGGCTTCGGCGCCCCGCCCGACGGGTCCGCGCTCGGCTCGACATCCTGCGGGGTGGGGTTGACCGGCTGGGCGGTCGGCAGGTTCTGGGCGACCTGGCTGGTGCCTGGCGAGCCCTTGAACACCACAAGTGCGGTGGTGCTGGCGGCCAGGCCGGTGATCGCGAGGAGCGCGCGACGCATGGGGATGCCCTTCCTACAGCTCGAACGTGGCGAGGTGGATCTGCCGTCGGGGCACACCGGCCCGCCGCAGCGCCCGCACCGACTGTTCCACCAGACCGGGCGGCCCGCACAGGTAGACGTCGCGCCGGGCCACGTCGGGCACCAGTTGCCGCAGTCCGTCCGGGCTCATCAGCTGGCGGGGGCCGGGGTCGTCGCGGGAGCCGATGACGTACCAGACGGAGGTGTCGCGTTCCTGGGCCAGCCAGTCCAACTCGCGGCTGAGCAGCACGTCGGCCGGTGTGCGGGCCCGGTAGATGAGCGCCGCGCCCGGCGGCAGCTCCTCCAGCATGGCCCGGATCGGCGTGATGCCGCTGCCACCGGCGATCAGCAACGCCCGCTCCCGGAGCCGGTGCGCGGCGGTGAAGGTTCCCGACGGGCCTTCGGCCCAGACCCGGGTGCCCGGTTCCAGGTCGCGCAGGTCGGCGGTGTGGGTGCCGACCACCTTGACGGTGACGCGCAGCCAGCGGCCGTTGGCGGCGGCGGAGACGGAGAACGGGTGCGACTGCCACCAGCAGCCCCGGGTGAGGAACCGCCAGCGGAAGTGCTGGCCGCCGAGCATCGCCAGCCGGTCGAGCCGCTCCCCGGTGAGGTAGATGGAAATGGTGTCGGTGCTCTCGGCGACCACGTCGGCGACCCGCAGCTTGTAGCGCAGGTTGAACGCCAGCGGTGCGATCACGCGGCCCCAGAGCAGGGCGGCGACCACCAGCAGGTAGAGCGCGATCCAGCCGGTGCGCACCGGGCCGGGCCGGTACAGCTGCGCGCCGTGGGTGAACTGGTGGCCGAAGCCGAGCAGCAGGATCAGGTAGCTGGACAGGTGCAGCAGGTGCCACATCTCGTAGGGCAGTGCCCGCCGGATCGCCCGGATGCTGCTGAACCCGACGAGCATCATGATGCCGGTGGCGACGAACGCCGAGACCATGTCCTCGTAGTCGCCGAGCAACGTGCCGACCTCGGCGAGGATCGACTGATTACGCAGGTCGGCGTAGCCGACCAGGATCAGCGACATGTGCGCCAGCACGGTGACCAGCAGGGTGGCGCCGATGTCCCGGTGCCAGCGGGCCATGTGCTCGCCGCCGATCCACCGTTCCAGCACCGGCAGTCGGCTCATCATCAGCACCTGCACCAGCAGCAGGTAGCCGGCGACCAGGCCGGTGATCCGGCCGGCCGAGGTGACGGTGGCCGCTGTGGTCCGCAGCGATCCGGCCGGGGTGCCCAGCCACCAGGGCACCACGCTGGCGAGCAGGCCGACCAGGAGCAGCACGCCCAGCAGCCGTCGGCCGCCGGGCCCGCGCCGGGCCGGGATCTGCGGGGGTACGGGCGCAGCCGACCGGCCGCCGTGCCGGGACGAGGTCCCGGTACGACGGCCGGCGGCGTGGGTGTGCGGGTACGTCACGCGTACAGCTTCATCGGGGCGTACTTCTGGCGGGGGAAGACCTTGTCGACCTCCGCGTTGGTGAGCCCGAACCGGCCCTGCGCCACAGCGCCGTAGACGTTGAACATGTTGTTGTACTCCGGCACGTCACCGGAGTCCAGCTTGTCCAGACCGTTCCAGGTGCCGAGCAGCGAACCGGCCAGCTTCTTGCCGGACAGCAGGGTGACCACGCCGCCGTGCCCGTGGTCGGTGCCGTTGTTGTTGGAGCCAACCCGACGGCCGAACTCGCTGGACACCATGATCGTCACGTCGGCGGCCTTCGGGCCGAGGTCGGTGAAGAAGGCGGCCATGGCGTTGGCCAGCTCGTTGAGCCGGCGGTGCAGCTGGCCGCCCTCGCGGGTGCCCTGGTTCTCGTGGGTGTCGTAGCCACCCATGCCGACGGTGGCGACCCGGACGTTGGCACCGCCCTTGATCAGCTGGGCGAGTTGCTGGAACGCGTTGCCGACGCCCTCGTACTTGACGCCCTCGGCGGGCTGGTACGGCTTGGCGGCAAGCTTCTGGGCGGTGGCCAGCGCGCCCATGCCCTCCTGCACGGCTTCCTCGACGGGGTGGTTGATCCCGGTGAAGAGCCCCTTGATGGCCTTCTCGGTGGCGGCCCGGAACCGCTCGTCACCGTTGAGCCGCAGGGAGCCGACGTTGTTCAGGGAGAGCGCGCCGTTGTTGCCGACCAGCGAGCGGGGCAGCGTGCTGCCGATGCCGACGCTGCGGAACGCGGTGCCCTTGCCCAGGTTGTCGACCAGACCGTCGAGCCAACCCCGACCGCCGGTCTCGTTGGGCAGCCCGCCCAGGTTGCAGGCGTCGGCGGCCTGGAAGTGGCTGCGGGACAGCCGCTCGTCGGAGACCGCCGGGATGAAGCCCAGCTGACCGGCCGTGAGCCACTTCTCCAGCGGCTTGAACGCACTGGTCAGCTTGAAGCCGCGACCCAGGGCCAGGGAGTCGTTGCCGAGCAGCAGGTCGGGCCGGGCCTTGTTGAGCACCGCGTCGTTGTCCGGCGCGATCAGGCTCAGGCCGTCCAGCCCGCCGTAGAGGAAGACGTGGATCAGGGTGCCGGTCTTGGTCGCCGCGAACGACGCCGAGGTGGTGACGAACTGGGCGGTGGCCAGCGCGGTGGCGGTGGCCGCGGCACCGGCGACGAAGGTCCGCCGGGTCACGCCGCGACCGTCCTGCTGGGCCTCCTCCAGGTTCTCCAGGGTGCGGTACCTGTCGAACTCGGCGGCGTTCTCGGCGGCGACGATGTCCGCCTCGGCGCGCAGCAGAGCCTCGGCCGGGTTGTCGGCCAGCCGGCGCACGTCGGGGCATTCGGGGTGCAGGGGGAAAGAGTTGTACACAGTCTTCTCCATCGGGTGCCTCACCGGAGGTGGTGCTGGGGGGAAGCGAGGATCGCCCGCGCGACGGCGGTGATGGCCCCGTTGAACGTGGCGTCGACCTTGGTGGTCGCCGCCACACCGGCCACGCCGAGGATGAGGTTCTTCTCCCGCGTGCTCAACTTCTGGCCTACCAGCCGCTGGGAGAGCGCGTCCACGTACGCCCCGGCCGTCGCCGGTGGCTTGGCGACCAACTTCTCCGGTGCCGTGTACGTGAAGGTGGTGCGGTAGCCGGCGAGGATCTCGCCCGCCTCGTTCCAGCCGTTGACCATCGTGCCGGCCGAGGTCCAGGCGACGTAGACGTCCGGGTAGCCGTCCGGGGTCGGGTGACCCATCGGGGACTGGCCCAGCTCGCGCATCTTGTCGTGGATCTGGCGCAGCCCCCGGGCGTACGCGGTGCGCTTGCTGTCGCCGTTGTTGTGCTTCGGCGACGCCTCCGGCGAGACGCCCAGGGTGCGGTACGTGGCGACCAGGTACTCCATTGGCCGGCGCACCTTCTGGCCCACCCCGGCCCAGAACTCCGAGGAGCAGAACAGCGTCATCAGGACCGGCTTGATCATGCCCTTGTTCGTGGTGTACGTCTTGGCCAGCCGGTCCACCAGGGACTTCGGCGGGGTGTCCGAGACGAACCGGGTGGCCAGGCTCTGCGCCACGTACTTCGCCGTCGACGGGTGCGTCGCGATGTAGGTGATGTACGCGTCGATCGCCGCTTCGGCCTTCTTCGGGTCGGCCGAGTTGTTCGCGTGGGTGAAACCGAGGATCTTCACCTTGCCGACGTAGTGCTGCTCGGGGCGGAAGACGTACTTGCCCTTGTCGTCGACACCGCGGCCGGTCTGCAACATGGCGGCCTGCCGGACGTCGGGCTCCTTGTAGCCGCCGTCGACGCCGACCGAGTAGAGCTCGAGGTTCTCCCGGGCGAGGTTCTCGTTGATCGCGTCCTTGCGGGAGTCCTTCTGGTTCAGGTAGATCAGCAGCGCCGGGTGCTTGTTCGCGGCGACCAGCATCTCCGGGTAGCTGCCCAGCGCGTGCTTGCGCACGACGTCCTGGTCGAACGAGTTGCGGTACACCTCGCCGCCGTCGAAGTCGGCGGCGACGTGCAGGAAGTCGTTCCAGAAGTCGACCATCACCTCGAACAGCTGGCGCTTGGACCAGATCTGCCGGGCGATGGTGGCGTCGACCATCTCCCGCTCGGGGTGGGCGTCCTGCTCGTTGAGCTTGTCCCGCTGGTCGCGCAGTTGCTGCACGGAGAGCTTCTGGGTCGGCAGCTCGGCGAGCTTCAGCTCGCCCTTGCTCGGCTCCAACTTCCCCGGGTCCAGCTGGGCGCGGATCCAGGCGTCCATGCCCTCGCGCTTGATGTCGGCGACCACCGCAGGCGTCACGCCGAAGGTGGCGCGCCGGGCCAGGTGCAGGATCGGGTCCTTGGCCAGCACCGTCTTCACTGTCACAGTGGTCGCCGCCGCGGCGGCGGCGGGGCCGGAGTAGGTCCGCCCGCCGGCCGGCGCGTTCTTCTTCAGCGCCTCACCGGCCCGGGAGCCCATGTAGCTCTCGTTCTGCTCGGTGTAGGTACGCACGGTGCTGGGCTGCTGGCCGCTGGGCCGCGCCGCGGTGCCGTCGGTGACCGTGCTGCCGGTCGCGTCGCCGGCCAGCGCGTCGTCGCCGAAGAGGCCACGGATCTGCGGGGTCATGGCGAGCGCCGCGCCACCGGCGACGACGGCGGCGGTGCCGCCGAGGGCCACCATCGCCTTACGTCGGCCGACCTTGCGATCCGGCTCGTTGTCATCGTCGAGGGTGGGCAGTCCGGTGCCGGCCGGTCGCGCCGGGGCCGGGCGGCCAAGGCCCTCCGGGCCGACCCACTGCGGGCCGCGCG
>NZ_JBEYSL010000258.1:0-9350 GCF_040642735.1 Micromonospora sp. NPDC047753
ACATGGGCCCCTCCTACGGCGCCGGCAACTACGGCATGTGCGGCCGCGCGTACGAGCCGAGGTTCCTGTTCACCTGGCCGAACGCGAAGTCGGCGGTGATGGGCCCGGCGCAGCTCGCGGGGGTGCTGTCGATCGTGGCCCGGCAGGCGGCTGCCGCCCGGGGGCGCGACTACGACGAGGATTCCGACGCGGCGATGCGTTTGATGGTCGAGCAGCAGATCGAGTCGCAGTCCGGCGCGCTCTTCCTCTCCGGCCGGCTCTACGACGACGGGGTGATCGACCCCCGGGACACCCGGACCGTCCTCGGGCTCTGCCTCTCGGCGATCCACAACGGACCGGTGAAGGGCGCCGACGGTTTCGGCGTCTTCCGGATGTAGAGGGGCCACTTATGATCAACAGACTGCTCGTGGCCAACCGGGGCGAGATCGCCCGTCGGGTCTTCGCCACCTGCCGCGCGATGGGCGTGGAAACGGTCGCCGTGCACTCGGACGCGGACGCCGACGCGCCGTTCGTGGCCGAGGCCGACCAGGCCGTACGCCTGCCGGGGAGTTCGCCGGCCGAGACGTACCTGCGGGTCGATCTGATCCTGGACGCGGCCCGGCGCAGCGGCGCGGACGCCGTCCACCCCGGGTACGGGTTCCTCGCCGAGAACGCCGAGTTCGCGGCGGCGGTGACCGACGCCGGTCTGACCTGGGTCGGCCCGCCGGCCAAGGTGATCGCCGCGATGGGCGACAAGCTGGCGGCGAAGGCGCTGCTCGCCGAGGCGGGCGTGCCGATGCTGCCTAGCTGGACCGATACCGACGGGATCACCGACTTTCCGGTGCTGGTGAAGGCCTCCGCCGGCGGTGGTGGCCGGGGCATGCGGATCGTCCGGACCGCCGACGAACTGGCCGAGGCCGTGGCCTCCGCGCGCCGCGAGGCGGCTGCCGCGTTCGGCGACGGCACTGTCTTCATCGAGCGGTACGTCGAGCGCGGCCGGCACGTCGAGGTGCAGATCTTCGGTGACGCCCACGGGCGGGTGGTGGCCCTCGGCGACCGGGAGTGCTCGATCCAGCGGCGACACCAGAAGATCGTCGAGGAGGCGCCGGCGGTGGTGCCGGACCGGGTGCGGACGGCGTTGCACGAGGCGGCGGTGGCCGCCGGGCGTGCTGTCGACTACCTGGGCGCGGGCACTGTGGAGTTCCTGCTCGCCCCGGGCGGTGAGTTCTTCTTCCTGGAGATGAACACCCGCCTTCAGGTCGAGCACCCGGTCACCGAGTTGTGCACCGGTCTGGACCTGGTGGGCGTGGTGCGGGCGTTCCGACCGCTCTACCCCAGGCGGGCCTCGATGGCCTCGATGATGCGCGGACGCAGCTCGGCGGCGCGGATGACGGCGTCCACCGAGCCGACCTCGACGGCGCGGTGGATGTTGTGCACCCGGTCGAACTCCGCCGCCACCTCGCTCAGTTTCTCCGCGCGCACCGAAGACCGCAGCTCGTCGAGCTCCGCGGTCAGCGCGGCGCGTTCGGTGCCGCTCGCGGCCGCGACGCTGGCCTCCAGGTCCCGCACCCGCGCGTCGGCCGCCGTACGAGCGTTGACGTCGGCGGAGAACACCACAGCGGCGGCGGGTGCGCCACCGAGCACCGAGGCGAACGAGCCCTCCAGCGCCAGCACCGTCATGTTCGGGTTCAGCGCCTTCGAGAACACCACGAACGCACCGCCGTGGTAGCGCGAGATCACGCAGAAGACGATGGGCCCCCGGAAGTTCACGATCGCCCGGCCGATCTCGGCGCCGTACTCCAGTTGCAGCTTGCGCATCGACTCCGGTGAGCCGTCGAAGCCGGACAGGTTCGCCAGCACGACGAGCGGCCGGTTGCCGCTGGCCGCGTTGATCGCCCGCGCGGCCTTCTTCGACGAGCGGGGGAACAGCGTGCCCGCCGTGTAGGTGTCCGGGCCGTCGGTGGGCGGGAAGCCGTGCCGGGGCACCGACCGGGACTCGATGCCGAGCAGGCAGACCGGGATGCCACCGAGGTGAACGTCCTGCACGACGGCGGTGTCCGCGTCCGCCATGCCGGCCCAGCGCTCCAGCACCGGGTGGTCCTGGTCGGAGAGGGCCCGCATCACCGTACGGATGTCGAACGGCTTCTTGCGGTCCGGGTTGGACTCGACGGAGAAGATCTCCCCGACGGTGGCGAAGGCGCTGCCCGCCACGTCGTGCGGGAAGCCGGAGATGTCGCGGTCGGCCGGGTCGGTGGTGACCGCCCGCCGGGGCGCGTCCTCGCCGGGCGCGACGTAGGAGTGGTCGTAGTGCGCCATCACCACGTCCCGTGCGGCCGTCAGGTTCGGCGCCCAGTACTGCGCCTGCCCGTTCGGCCCCATCACCCGGTCGTAGCCGCCGATGCCGAAGTTGTCCTCAGCCGACACACCACCGGAGAAGTCGAGCGACTGCTTGCCGGTGAGCACCATCGCCGAGTCGGGCGTCATCACCAGGATGCCCTTGGTGTGCATGAGCATCGTCGCCTCGGCGTTCCAGTACGGCTGCGCGCCGACGTTGATGCCCGCGACCACGATGTTGATCTCACCGCCGGCCTGGGTGAACTCGACGATCCGCTTGAGCGCCGCGGCAACCCAGTCCATGTTCTCCGTACCGGAGGTCATCGAGATCCGGGCACCGGCGGACAGCGCCCACCACTCCAGCGGCACCTGCATCCGCTCGGCCAGGTCCAGTGCGGCGATCACGCGCCGGCACTCCGGCTCCGACAGGGCACCCAGCGACTTCGTCGGGTCGCCGAGCAGCACCACCCGGGTGACACCCTGGGGGTAGCGCTCGGTCGGCGTCGTGACGACCCCGGCGACGATCGCGGCGCTGTTGCGCCCCTTCGGCCGGTCCACCGGCACCAGCGCGTGGTCGTCGTCGAGGTCGTGCTCGACGAAGTCGCCGAGCCGGCCGGTCAGCTCGTACGGGTACACGGTGTTGCGGCTGCTGGCCCGCAGCACCTTGAGCCGGTACTCGTCGAGCGGCTCGAGCGGCTCGACCGGCGGCTCCCCGACGGCCAGTTCGGCACCGCCCGCGGCGTCGAACGAGATCCGTACGGCGATCTTGGTCAGCTCGCCGGTCCGGCGGTCGCGCTGGCGCGCGATGAACAGGATCTCCTCCAGCCCGGCGCCCGCTGTCGTCGGGCGGACCCGCCCGGCGATCATCTCCATCTCTTCGCGGGTCAGCTCGCTCGGCGGCCACACGTAGACGACGATGCGGTTGGTGTTGAAGCGCGTCTTCGACGGCCGCCGCGACTGGGCGCGGCGGATCGAGTCGAGGCAGGCGGCGATGGCGTCCTCGGCCGTCGGCAGCGCGACCAGTCGGCCGTCCTGCTCGCGGAGCTCGGTCAGGTCACGCACCTGCGCGAACGCGACGAGGCGCTCGTCGGCGCGGTTCTCCCGGGCCACACACTGGAAGAGGTAGACCTCCTCGTCCGACGACGGCAGCCGGGTCAGGTCGAACTTGTGCAGCCGCTCCAGCTGCATCCGCTGCGCGATGTACGGGTGCAGCCCACGGATCAGCCGGTCCTCGGTCAGCTGGGCGCCCGACGGACGGAAGGTGAAGTGGTGGTGCATCACCGCTCCGCCGCGACCCGCGACGGTGGTGGTGACCCGACGGACCTGGGGCGGCAGCGGGTGCGCGGCGATGACCTCGGCCAGCGCGGCCGCCATCGCGTCGAAGTCCTCCGGCTGGTTCTCCCAGCCGAGGTAGATGTCGGCGTCCACGGCGTCCTCGCCGGTGGCCAGCTCGGCCAGCCCGCGCAGGGCGCTGCCCAGCGCGTCGAAGCTGACCGCGGCGGAGACCACGCTGGAGTCGACGCGCTCGGCGACCACGAATGTGCAGCCCGCGACCTCGCGGGTGAGCACGCTGGTGAGCGACCGGTTGCCGTAGTACCGCCGGGTCAGCACCTCCAACATGACGGCGTTGTCGAGGTGGTCGCGGACGAGCCGCTGGCCGAGCAGCCGGACCAGCGGCTCGGTGCTGCGGACCATCGCGGCGATGCGCTCGGCGCGGTCCGGGGCTTCCGGGTGTGCGTCGAGGTGCCGCAGGTGCCCACGGACCTCGGCGTAGACGCGTGCGCGGTTGCGGCGCAGCAGCGGCTGGGCGAACCAGGCGAACACCACGCCGCGGGCGAGGTCCGCGATCACGGGGAAGCGGACCTGCGTCGCGGCGATCAGCCGCTCCAGTGCGAGGCCGGCCGGCTCGCGCAGCGTCTCGTCCGGCGGGGTCTCCAGCAGCCACGCGCGCAACAGCGCCGCGATGACCTGCGCGTCCGTGGAGGCGCGCTGCTGGGCGAGGAAGATCCGGAAGACGGCGGCTTCGAGGGCGGGGGTGCGGTCCAGGTCGGTGACGCCGTACCGGCCGAGGGCCTTGCCGAGCCTGGTCTGGAAGGCGTCCGGCAGCCCGGCCCGCTCGACGTCGAGGCTCTGCAGGTAGGTGTGGAAGTACTCCCGGGCGCTGTGTACGTGCGCGGCGCCGCCGTCCTCGCCCGTCGGCCGGTTGCGGCTCAGTTCGGCGAGATCGGCGAACACCTCGATGAGGTCGAGTTCGGCGGCCAGGGGCCGCTGACCGGCTTCGGTGGCCGTCCGCCGCGCGGTGAGGTAATCGTCGAGCACCCGGCGGTCGTCGTGCGGATCGACGTCGAAGCCGAGCAGCAGACCCCGCAGGTCCTCCTGGCCGCGCCTGCTGCGCTCGTACGCCGGGATGTCCGTGGCGGCGGTGGGCAGGTCCAGTTCGACGGTCTCGGTGCTGGCGTCGTCAGCGGTCTCCTCGGCGTCGTCCGCGAGCGGCTCCAGGCGCAGCAGCGGCGCACCTGCCTCCACCTGGCTGCCCACCGAGACGGCGCACTCCTTGAGCCGCGCCTTGAACGGCGCCCGCAGCACCGTCTCCATCTTCATCGCTTCCAGCACCAGCACCGGCGCGCCCGCCTCGACCTCCGCGCCGACCTCCAGGGGCGTGGCGACGACCAGCGCGGGCATCGGGGAGCGCAGGACGCCACCCTCGTCCCGGCTGACCCGGTGCGTCACGCCGTCCACCTCGACCAGGTGGGTCGGCCCGTAGGTGCCGGTGAGCAGGCGGTAGCGGATGCCGTTGACGACGATCTGACCGGTGTGCCGGTCGAAGCGGTCGAGCTCGACGTCGGCGGTGCGCACGACGGGGCCGGTCTCGATGCCGACCCGGAACCGGTGCGCGCCGACCCGCGCCACGCGGGTGCGGTAGCCGACGCCGCGCAGCTTGAGGTCCAACGGTCGGCCGCTGGCGTGCTGCACCTGCGGGCGCCCGCCGGCCGCCGTCGACAGCAGCCGGTGACGCTCGACGCGTTCCTCCTCCTCGTACGCCTCGATGGCGGCGGCGGCCAGGGCGACGGCGGAGTGGCGGTGCGTGACGAGGCGGCCCTCGCCGCGGACGCGGTCGATCCATCCGGTGTCCGCGCTGGCGTCGATCACCTCGGGCTGGTCGAGCAGGTCGAGCACGAAGCTCTTGTTCGTGGCCCCACCTTCGATGATCACCGTGGTGTTCGCCATCGCCCGGCGCAGCCTGCCGAGGGCCTCGTCGCGGTCCCGGCCGTACGCGATGATCTTCGCGATCATCGAGTCGAAGTCGGCGGGGATGGTGTCACCCTCGCTGACGCCGGTGTCCACCCGGATGCCGGGGCCGCTGGGCAGGTCCAGCCGGGCGATGCGGCCGGGGGACGGTGCGAAGTCGCGGTCGGGGTCCTCGGCGTTGAGCCGGGCCTCGATGGCGTGCCCGCGCTCTGCCGGCGGCGCACCGTCGAGCCGCCCGCCGGAGGCGACGTGCAGCTGGGCCTTGACCAGGTCGAAACCGGTGGTCAGCTCGGTGATCGGGTGCTCGACCTGGAGGCGGGTGTTGACCTCCAGGAACGCGAACAGCCGGTCACCGGGGTGGTAGAGGAACTCGACTGTCGCCGCCCCGCGGTAGCCGACCGCCACGGCCAGTCGCTCGGCCGACGTCTTCAGCTCGGCGGCCTGCGCCGGGTCGAGCACCGGCGACGCCGACTCCTCGATGACCTTCTGGTTGCGTCGCTGCACCGAGCAGTCGCGGACGCCGAGGGCCCACGCGGTGCCCTGCCCGTCGGCGATCACCTGGACCTCGACGTGCCGGGCCCCGGTGACCAGGCGCTCCAGGAAGACGATGCCACTGCCGAAGGCCCGTGCCGCCTCCTGGCTGGTGCGCTCGTACGCGTCGACCAGCTCGGCCTCGTTCCTGATCACGCGGATGCCGCGTCCGCCACCGCCGGCTGTCGCCTTCAACATCAACGGGTAGCCGATCTCGGCCGCCGCCGACCGGGCGGCGGCGAGGGTTTCGACGGCGCCTCGGCTCCACGGCGCGACCGGCACGCCGACCTTCTCGGCGATCAGCTTCGAGCCGATCTTGTCGCCGAGTTGGCGCATGGCGTCGGGGCTCGGGCCGACGAAGGTGACGCCGATCTTCTCGCACAGCTCGGCGAACGCCGGATCCTCGGCGACGAAGCCCCAGCCGACCCACGCGGCGTCGGCCCCGGTCTCGGTCAGGGCGCGCTCCAGCACCGCCAGGTTGAGGTACGGGCGGGCGGAGGCCGGGCCGAGGTCGTAGGCGATGTCTGCCTCGCGGACGAATGTGGCGTTGCGGTCGACATCGGTGTAGAGGGCCACGGTTTCGAGCTGGATGCCGGTCTCCGCGGCCAGCTCGCGGACCGCGTGGATGAGCCGCATGGCGGCTTCACCACGGTTGACGATGGCGACACGGTTGAACACCCGAAAAACCCCTTAGCTAGACCTCGACCTGCGTGCGGAGAGACGGCGGCTCCCAGCAGTGATCACCTTTCCGGCTGGCGGCGGCCAGCGCTATGGCGCAACCACCGAACCCACCGTCCCTCAGTTGTAGGAAGTCCACAAAACTTTTTGGCACCCCCGAAGGCTGCACTCTTCGGATCCGACCGCTCCGGCAGTTGATCAAGACGGTGCGGACGGTTCACGTCCGCAGCCTCCCGTGTTCACCCCCGGGTGATCGGCTGACCAGGAAGATCATCGCCGGTCCGGTCAACAACCGCCCGGCCCGACCATCCCGGCCCAGGCCAGGAACGCACCAGGAAAGGAGCGGCAATGAGGTCACCGCACCTCGTACGCCCACGTCTGGCGCTGCTGCTCGCGGCGGGACTCACCGCGCTCGTCACGCCGGCAGGCGTCGCCCACGCCGCGACCGCCACGGTACCCGCGACCGGCACCCCGATCACCATCACCTCGACCGAGCAGCTCGCCCCGGGCGTCACGTACGGCTCGTTCGAGGTGACAACGCCCCGGGGCGTCACCGTCGGTTACCTGCTCACCGCCGACCTCCAGAAGAACAAGGTCTCCCTGGACCTGCTGCACCCCGACGCGGTGGCGCAGCGCACTGTCGTCTCGGCGATGGCGAACGAGCAGGGTGCCGTCGCCGGCGTCAACGGCGACTTCTTCAACAACAGTGAGACGCACGCCGGCGTCAGCCCCACCTACTCGTCGTCCGGTCCGGAGATCGCCGACGGTGAGGAGTTGAAGTTCGCGGTGCCGACCGCGCAGCGCTTCGGCCCCGGCCTGGCCCCCGGCACCTCGACCCGGGACGTGTTCGGCGTCGGTGTGAACGGCAAGGCGCGCGTCGACACCCTGAGCCTGGACGGCGAGGTGCGCAGCAGGAAGGGCACGATCGCTCTGGGCGGCCTCAATCAGTACGCGCTCCCGGTAGGCGGGGTCGGCCTGTTCACCGCCGACTGGGGGACCGCCTCCCGGGTCCGGTCCACCTGCGGCACCGACACGAGCCGCAGCGACCCGTGCAGCACCCACACCTACGAGGTGACCGTGCGCGACGGTGTGGTGACCGCAGTCGGCCCGACGCCCGGCGCGGGAGCGATTCCGACCGACACCCAGGTGCTGGTCGGCCGGGAGGGCGGCGCGGACGCGCTCGACGACCTCGCCGTCGGTGACCGGGTGGAGGTGCGCGAGAAACTCGTCTCCGCCGGCAAGCCGAAGCTGACCTTCGCGGTCGGTGGCGCGCCGATCCTGCGCGACGGCGCGCCGCTCGCCGGCCTGGACACCAGGACCGCCGCGGTACGCAGCTCGGCCGGTGTCAGCCCGGACGGCCGGACCGTGTACCTGGTGGCCCTGGCCGGCCGCGCCCCGGCCAGCGCCGGGTTCACCATCGCCGAACTGGCCGACCTGATGCGTGCACTCGGCGCGGACGCCGCGGTGAACCTCGACGGCGGCGGGTCGAGCACTGTCGCCGTCCGCGAGCCGGGCCAGGCCGCGGCCACCGCCCGCAACAGCCCGTCCGACGGTACGGAGCGAATGGTCGCCAACGGCATCGGGATCTTCGTCGGCAAGCACTGATCGGTCCACCCCGCTCGAATTCGCCCCGTCCGGCCTCACCGGGCGGGGCGAATCCGCGTGCCCCCACTGGCCGAGGCGGGACGGATAGGGTGCGCGGCGTTGGTGATTGGGCACGTTTCACGGGAGGCGATCACATGACATCGATGGGACGACGCGCGGCTCTACGCGCTGGCCTGGCGGCTACGGCCCTGGCGGGTGGGGCTGCTCTGGCGGCCGAGCCGGCTGCGGCTGCGCTGCCTGCCTCTGACGACGGCTGGGTCTCGGTGCTGACGCATGGGGCGGTCGGCGACGGAGTCACCGACGACACCGCGGCGATCCAGGCGGCATTCAACGCCGCGCGGGCGGCCACACCGAACCTCGGTGTGCTGTTCCCGGCCGGCCGGACGTACCGCGTCAGCAACCGGGTGACACTCTCGGGGCTGACCGACACCGCGCTGCGGGGCCATGGGGCGACGTTGGCGCTGGTCGACCCCGCCCCGGTAACGGTGAAGGATCAGGTCCGCGGTGTGCTCCAGATCCAGGACTGCCACCGGCTGAAGGTGCTCGGGCTCAACCTCGTCGACGACACCGCCGCGTACTGGTACAGCGGCCTCATCATCACGGCGTCGACCGGCATCGTTGTCGACGGGGTGGTATCGCGCGGATTCCGCCACACCGGCATCAGCGTGTGGGACAACATCCCCGGCGCGTCCAACGACATCGTCATCACGAACTGCACCACCGAGGACGTTCGGTTCGGCATCGCCAGCAACGGCCACGACGTGCGGATCACCAACAACCACGTGGCGATGGACTGGTTGTCGTCGCAGGAAGCCGAGGACTGGGGCGGTGTCTGGCGCGCCGAGTCCAAGTACTACGACGGTATCAACGTCTGGTTCGGTGCCGACCGCACCGTCATCTCCGGTAACACCATCACCGAGTGTGGCCAGGCCGGCGTCTACACACAGCAGGTGACGAACCTGGTGGTCGCCGAC
>NZ_JBEYSL010000259.1:0-9297 GCF_040642735.1 Micromonospora sp. NPDC047753
CCTGGCTCCGGGCACCGTCCGCAACTACCTGTCCAACGCGATGCGCAAGACCCAGACCCGGACCCGCCACGAAGCGGCCCGCTACGCCCGCGAACACGACTGGCTGTAGGCGCATCCGCCGTCGCCGACCGTGACCGTGAGTTGCGACTGTCCGAGGAAATGTCACTGTGACGTGGTGACGTGGTGGCACTGACGGCGAGGCGCCATGAGCGTTGCAATGGGATCTCCACACCGACGAGAGGGAGCTCCCCGATGAACGCCCCCAGAGCCGCAGGACCCTGGACAGGGACGAGCTCTTCTGATGCGGGAGGCTCGCGCCTCCAGACGCCGGAGCATTCCCGGCTGGCCGTCGACAGCTCCCGGCCCTTCGGCGCCCACCTTCGGATGAGCTGGTGGAAGCCGCTGGTGGTCATCGGCGTGCCGCCGCTGGCGATGGTGGTGCTACAGGTTCTGCTCTACCAGCTCGTGGGCGTCATCGAGGGCAGCGACGACCCGATGTCGGCCACCCTCACGCCATTGAAGTTCCTGGCCGTCAACCTCAGCATCGGCACGGCGGGCGCCCTGGCGATCCTGCTCCTGGTCTGGATCGCCAGGGTGCCGTGGCGCAGCCTGATCAGTGCGCCCCGAGCCTTCGACGCTCGCCGCCTGACGTACTACCTGGCCGCGGCGGCGCTGCTGGTGGGCGCCGGGATCGGTGTCGTGGCGCTGGTCGCGCCCGACGCCCCGGGCTGGACCGCCTTCGGTGTCACCGGCACGACGATCGGCATGCTGGCGATCATCGCGCTGAGCACCCCGGTGCAGGCCGTCGGCGAGGAGCTGATGTTCCGAAGTGCGGTGCTGCCCGCCGCCGCGTCCTGGGTGCGTGCGGTTCGCCCCGCCCTGGTCGTCGGGCTCGTCGTATCCGGCCTGGGCTTCGCCGTGGTCCACGGCTCGGCTGACCCCTGGTTGTTCGGCTACTACACCGTGATCGGGGTCAGCACTGGCCTGATGGCCATCATCAGCCGCGGCATCGAGGCACCGGTTGCCTTCCACGTCGCCAACAACGTCCTGTTCACGATCGTCAACACGCTGATGGCAGACGGCGAGGCCTTCGCGATCGACCGGTCCACCGACTCCGGTGACGCGTCCCTGCTGATCCTCGGCGTCGTCAACGTCGCCATGGTGGTGCTGGTCTGGCTGCGCGAGCGGCGAGCCCGGCCCCGGGCCGTCAGTAGTCAGTAGGACCGCAGGCCGTCGTGACCAGCGAGCGATTGGAGACGCCCTCGTCTGGTCGGGTGTGCGTCGGTGCTCCCGCACCTCGCTCTCCTGGGGGAGTGGAACCGACCCACTGAGGGAGGCGTCACGCTGTCGGCTTGGCGAGGGTGCTGGTATGCCCGCTTTCAGTAGTCGTCGCTGGGCGTACGGCGCCTTGGCTTGGTTGATCGTCTTTGTGGTGTCCCACGTGATCCTGGTGCTCTTCCCTGGGCGCGATCCAACCGGTGACGGACCGTGGGGCATGAGGGCCTACGTGATCTTCAACGTGGTGCTCATCTCGATGTCGGCCCTCGGAGCAGTCGTCGTTCTGGCCACTGTCCGCCCGCCGGCGCGACATCTTCCCCGGTGGCTGCTTCTGACCCCACTGGTGTTTGGCAGCGTGCTGCTCGTGATCCGGGGTGTGCCAGGAATGGCCGAGAACATTGTGATGGTCAGCGGTGTCCGTCGCGGTGGTTTCATGGGGGTGGCGGACGTCTCCACTGGCGAGTTCTGGGCCGGCATCGCAATCAACACCTACTTCTTCGCCGGAGCGGCGTTGCTGGTCGGGACAACCGTTTCCTACGGCCGACGACCAGCGAAGCCGTCTCGCTGAGGCGTACCGGCGTCCGCACGGGCGATCTCCTGCCGCAACAGCGCCGCCTCGTCGTCGCGGTCGCAGAGCAGCAGCACCTTGAACTCTGGTTGGCCGAACGGCCTGGCCCAGTGGTGTACGGCCTGCGACAGGATGCACAACAGCGTGTGCCGATCCTCGGCGCTGCTGGACAACACCCGGGGCGCGTTCTCGACGACGACGAGATACCCGTCCGCGGGCATCCATTTCAGGTCGCGGAGGCAGTCGGACAGCGCGGCCCAGTTCCACCCGAAGTAGCCGGGAAAGAGCAGCGCGTCGGAGAACTCGTAGAAGGTGTGGTCCGCATCCGTCATCCTCGCACCGTCGAGCCGGGCGACGACGAATCTGCCGGCTGCCGGTAGTACCGCCGCCAGCTCGACCAGGGCACTGCGTGAGCAGACCTCGACCTGATCGGTGGGGCCACTCCACCAGCTGCTCATCGGACGATGACCAGGTTGGCCATGTCGACGACCGGCCGGTAGCCGAGGGCGGCGTAGATCTTGTTCGACGTCGGGTTGGCCTGGTCGGTGAACAGGCAGACCTGCGTACCCTCGGCCTGGATTCGGCGGGAGACCTCGGCGACCGCGTTGCTGGCCCAACCGCGCCCCCGTTGGGCCGGCGGTGTGTACACCGGGCCAAGGCGGGCCACCCCGAACGACGGTGGGTTGGCACCGGTGAGGTGCACCGGCTCCCCGGTCTCGTCGAGCCAGAACCACAGCCGTCCGGCGTGGATCCGACGCAGCACCTCCGCATGGTCGGGCACTTCGTGCGCGCTGGCACCACGCGGGCGGCCCGCCTGTTCGTCGGCGTCGCCCACGAACGCGTCGAGCCACTCGGTGACCAGTCCCGCGTCCTCCACGGTCGCGGTCACCAAGCTGCCGGGCACCGGTGGCGGCGATGTCAGCTCGCCGAGCTGGTGCAGCCGTGTGTGCTGGTTGACCCGGACTTCGCCTCCGCCGAGCTGGGCCAGCGCGGCGGCGCACAGGTCGACCGCGGGCAGGGCGCCGTTGACCGCGAGGACCTCCTCCCCGCGCTCGTGCAACGCGTGGGCGAGCGCAACGGCCGCCTCGTCGGGCATGGGCAGCAGGAACGGCGGATAGGGGGCATACGGCGCCGAGCGCATGCCGGCACCGACCACCGCGCCGGAGTCGTCGCTGACCACGAGCCACCAGTTACGGTCGGGCTGAGGGATACCCTCTGCCCGTTGCGACAACGGCCGGTGCGCGATGGTGGTCACGACCGTGCTGACGACCGGATCGGCGCCCAGGTGGTCACCCGCAACGGCCAGGAACTCGCCCGGATCGGTGAGGAATCGCAGCCGCAGTCCGGTCCTCGGGACAATGCTCATCCGCGTACGCTAGCCACCGCCCACCGGATCGACACCGGAATCTTGTGCGGCCCGGGGACCTGCAGGCGCTGCACCAACCGGGCGGCGGGCCCACGGTTGGTTCCGTCCGGGCGGGGTACACCGCCGCGAGTGGCGCGGGGGCTGCGTTCACCCCGGCTTGGCCACCGAAGGTGCTTCGGAGGGGCCGATGTCGGGTGCGTCAGCGCGGCCAAGCGGGCCCGGGACGTCCGATGACGTGGTGGAGCTGCGGGTCCACGGAGCCGCCAACGCCAGCGCCGCCCAGGTGTTGAACGCGGCGCAGGTCGAGCAGGTCGCGGGCGACCGCAGTGGGGGCTTCTACCGCCCCCACCGCCCATGTTCGTGCGGCAGCGGCGAACGGGTGACGGAGGCGTACCGCTGGGGTGACCTGCCCGCCGGAAGCGTGGTCAGGACACTGTCGCTGGTGTTCCTCCTGCCGTTCATGCTGGCCAACCTGGCGATCTGGATGCGACCGGCGAGCCCTGGCTCCGACGCGATGGTCAGATCCCTGTGCCGGTTGCTGGCGCTCACTCTCACCGCGCTGTATGTGCTTGCCTTCGTCGGCGTCACGCTGGACCTGATCGCGTGGAAGTGCATGGGCTCGCCACGTTGCCTGGACGGGCGCACCTGGTTGTCCTGGTTGGGCGGGCAACCGGTGGGCCTGCGCCTCGCGGTACTGGCGGTGATTCCGGCCGGCGCCATCGGTCTGCTCTGGCGTGCCAGCACCCGGCCGCGAAAGATGTTCGACGCGTTCCGTGCTCCGGCGGACGAGGTTTCCGAGCATCGTCTCGGCGGGATCGGTCAGTGGGACGCCGGGCCGCTGGTGGGACGGCTGCGTTCGATTCACGTCGCGGCGGCGTTCGCGACACTGGACGTCGCTCTGCTCGCCGCCCGAGCCGCGAACGGCGCCTCGGCCAGCACCATCTCGTTGGCCGTGGCCACCGGGGCGGTGCTGGCCAGCTGCGTGGTCCTGCTCTGTCTGCCCCCGTTGCTCGACCGGGCCGCCTCGGACCAGCGGCTGGATCGAATCACCCGCGCGGTGCGAACGGTGGCCGTGGCCCTGACCATCGTGGTGACGGCCCACGTCCTCGCCAGCCCGGCGCCGTGGCGCGAGGGGGGCGGCCTACCCGGCTACGGCGCAGTTCTCACCTTGCTCTTCGTCGCCCAGACGACCCTGCTGACCGCCCTCGGAGCGGTGCTGCTCTGGCACCGGTTTCGCCGGCGGGACGCCATCCCGCTGCTTGGGCTGGGCGCACTGGTGATGGCGGCCAGCGCGGTCAGTCTGGCGGTGGCAGTGTCCGCCGAGTTCGTCTACCGGGTGGCGGATTTCCTGGATCGTGACGCACCGACCGGAGAAGGCCTGGCGTCCGGTCTGCCGCCGGCGTTCACCTGGGCGATCTTCGGCTTTCTCCGGACCGTGCTGTTCA
Source organism: Micromonospora sp. NPDC047753 (assembly GCF_040642735.1). Lineage (NCBI taxonomy): Bacteria > Bacillati > Actinomycetota > Actinomycetes > Micromonosporales > Micromonosporaceae > Micromonospora > Micromonospora sp. NPDC047753. The sequence goes on from NZ_JBEYSL010000259.1 coordinate 4,658, forward strand.
CGTTGGTGGTGGCGGTTCCGGTCGTCCTCATCTCTCGCCGCCGTCGACTTCATGCTGCGGCGGTGATCGTCGACTGCGACTACCCGGAGCGCCCGCCGACGGCCGCGACCCGACTTCGGCAGGTGCGGGAGGCGATAGCAAGGGCCCGCTTCACGGAAAGACTGATTCCGTTGGCGGTGGTCTACGCGTGCCTGGCCGGGATCGGCACGGCCACCACCACCCTCGGGCTGCTGGACCTGCTGCCGAGCGAGTCCGTGCAGCGGTACGCACGGGTGCCCGGTGATCTGATCACCTTCTCCATCGCGTTCGGGAGCTGGGGGATCGCCGCGATCATCCTCGGTCTGACCATCGGCGGGATCTTCGCCTACCGGACTGTCGAATTCAGGCGCCACGTCGGTGTCCTGTGGGACCTGGGCACGTTCTGGCCCCGGGCCGCCCACCCGTTCGCCCCACCCTGCTACGCCGAACGGGCCGTGCCGGAGTTGACCCGACGAATCACCTACCTCGTCGGACGCGGCAACCTCGTGCTGCTCACCGCGCACAGCCACGGTTCGGTCCTGGCCGCCGCGACAGTGCTCCAGTTACCGCCCCAGGTCAGCAGTCGAGTCGCTCTGCTCACCCACGGCTCACCACTGAGCCGACTCTACGCGCGACTCTTCCCCGCCTTCGTCGACGACGAGGTGCTGCACGAGATCGGCGCTCGGGTGGAGTGGCGGTGGGTGAACCTGTGGCGCGACACCGACTCGGTCGGCGGTTGGATATTCAGCGCCCACCGGACACCCGCGCCAGTGACACTCGGCGGGACTGCAGCAACGGTGGACCGCCGGCTACGGGATCCCGCCGACGTGGTGCCCCTACCTGGCGACAGCGTCCCGCCGCCGATCCAGGGACACCGGCCCGGCGGATCGGAGCGGCGGTACGCCGAGGCGGCCCGCGAGTTGATCGAGCGCCTTCGCCAGCCGGTGGACTCAGTACCGCTTCCGGGCGACCCGCCGAGCGGGGCAGTGGCGGATCCGTAGCAGTGACGCGGGCGCGACTGTCGGGTGCGGGCGGCTCACACCGTGTCGAACCCCTGCCGCCAGGACGGATAGGCCGGGCTCCAGCCGAGGTGCGTGCGGGCGTAGCGGTTGCTCGCTCCCCGCGCCCAGCCGTGCCGCTCGCCACCGGTCACCGCCGGTGCCGGCACATCCGCCGCCGCGCAGAACGCGGGCACCCACTGCGAGGCGGCGGCTGGCTCGTCGTCGCAGACGTTGACGACGCCCACGGGCCACCGCAGAGCCTCGACCGCGGCGGCGACGGCGTCATCGATGTGCAGCAGGCTGCTCACGTCCGCGTCGGCGGGGACCTTGCCGGCGGCGGCGAACTGGGCCATCAGACCGTCGCGGGCGTACCAGGTGCCCGGGCCGTAGAGGGTGCCGTACCTCAGCACGACCCACTCGGGCGCCTCCTGAACGGCGGATTCGAGCGCGGCGGCACCGGCCACGCTGGTCTGGCGTGGCTCCGCCGCGCCGAGGTCGAGCGGAATCTCCTCGGTCGCGGGCTCGGTGCCCGGCTCGTACGCCCAGGCGATGCTCTGTGCCACGATCCGCTGTACGCCGGCGGCGAGCGCCGCGTCGACAAGGTTGCGGGTCCCGGTACGACGCAGCCGCGAATTGGCGGCGAAGTCCCCAGTGCTCAGGCTGGTCAGCTGGTGCATCACCACGTCGGGCCGGGCGTCGCGGACGGCGGCAGCGACCGCGTCCCGGTCGAGCACGTCGACGGCGACCGGGCCGTTGCGGGCCAACCCGATGACCTCATGCCCCTGAGCGGTCAGGATGGGCTCGAGTCGACGGCCGATGACGCCTGTCGAACCGGCGAGAACGATACGCATGACGTGCCTCTCCGTCAGTTCGGCCGGGTCGAGCGGCGGCCCTTACGCTGTTCGAGCTCGTCGGGGCTCACCAGCACCAGCATTTCCTGGCCGGGCGCGCAGACCATCACGACCAGGAACCTCGTCACCCGATCGGACAGGTTGTTGGCGGACCGGTAGTGGATGACGTCGCCGCCCGGCTCCCAGAACGCCTCACCGGCCTTGATCACCCGCTCCGGCTCGCCCTCCAGCTCGAAGATCATCTCGCCCTCGAGCAGGTAGCCGAAGACCGGGCCGGAGTGCCGGTGCGGCGGCGTGCCCGGGTCGCCCGGTGGCAGTTCGATCGTCGCTGTCATCACGTGGGAGCCCTCCGGCAACTCCGGCGGCATGGCCGTGCCCAGCAGCACGATCTCGTTGTTTCCGATTGTCATGGTCTGCATGGATCGAACGTATCCCCGACCGGACCAGCCGGATGGACCAGTTGGTGACCGGTCTGATGGACCAGTTGGCAGAGTCCGGACAGTGCCTCCTGCCAGGCATGAGCCGGCGGCGCCGCGTATCCGAGGACCAGGGCTGCCGCCTGCCGCTCGTCCGCGGGATCGTGCCAGTAGCCGTTGCTGTGCAGTCCGATCAGGTGCAGCCCCTCGCGGCGTCCGGCCCGGATCAGCCAGCGCTCCTCCGCCACGGAAGCCAGCGGTAGCAGCGCGTGAACGCCGGCAGCGATGCCCTCCAGGGCAGTGGCGGTCACCTCGGCCAGGCGGTCGGCCAGCTCGGTCCGGCGACGCCGGTAGGTCAGGCGCATGCGGCGGATGTGCCGGTCGTAGTCGCCGTGCGTGAGCAGCTCGGCCATGGTGAGCTGGTCGATCGCGGAGACCGCGGCGCCGGCCTCCACGATCGTCGTCGTCAGTTCACGACGCAGTGGCTCGGGGACGACGAACCAACCCAGGCGGACGCCTGGCGCCAGCGACTTGCTCGTGCTGCCGGCGTACACGATCCGCTCTGGTGCCAGCGCCTGCATGGCACCCACCGGCCGCTGGTCGTAGCGGAACTCGCCGTCGTAGTCGTCCTCGATCAGAAACGCGTCGTGCTTCCGGGCCCAGGCGATGAGCCGGTAGCGGTGCCGTGGAGCGAGCACCACGCCGGTCGGATGCTGGTGCGCCGGGGTGAGGAGCGCGGCCTGACCCGCCGCGTCGTCCGGGTCGGCCCCGCCGGGACCGACGGTCAGCGGGGTGACTGTCAGGCCCGCGGCACGCAGCACCATGCGGTGATGGGCCAGACCGGGGTTCTCGGTGGCGATGGCGCGGACGCCGCGCCGGTGCAGCGTCCGCGCAAGAAGGGAGAGGCCCTGGGTGAAGCCCGCCGTGATCACCACCGCACCCGGGTCGCAGAGCACTCCACGAGTGCGCGCGAGATAGCCGGCCACCGCCGCCCGCAGTGCGGGTAGCCCGGTCGGTTCGGAGTAGTCCAGCGTGCCGCGCGAAGCCGTTGTCAGCGCCCGGCGGACACTGTCCGCCCAGGCTGTGCGGGGGAACGACGCGAGGTCGGGAATCCCCGGCCGCAACTCGATCAATGGCCCGGCGGGAGGCGACGGCCGCGGTTGCCCGCGCGAACCGGGCGGATCATGACGTACGTCGGCGACCCGGGTGCCCGAGCCGGGTGCCGCCAGCAGCCACCCTTCCGCCACCAGCTGCGCGTACGCCTGCACCACAGTGCCGCGTGCCAAGCCCAGGTCGGCGGCCAGGCTCCGGCTCCCCGGTAGGCGCGACCCGGCCCGCAGCCGGCCTGTCCGGATGCTCTCCCGTAACGCGCTCTCCAGCGAGCGACCCGGGAAACCCGCACTCCGATCGAACTCCAGATGCAGGTCAAGCGACTTCGTCACGCAGCAACGATCCCATTCGTACGAGTAGCGCCGGCAGCTTCGGCGTCGACTCACGTGTCAGGCGCCGCCGATCTTCGCAGGTGAGGGCTCCACCCTCTCGGGGAGTCCGAGCAGTTTTCGCCGCAGTGAGAAGTCCCGAAGAGTAGAACCAGCAGTGACATCACAGTTGTTGAACTCTGTTTCACCTCGGCGCCCGGTCCGGGTGACGCACCCCTGCGGCGTTACGGCGAAGGCGGATCGGGAGGTAGCTCAGTGCGAATCGGGACAGCTGGCAGGACCGGCGGGCTCCGACGTCCCGGCCAGTGGCCGGCCGGTCCGAGGTCGCGGAACACCGCCGGGCGGACCCGATGAACGACGGCCGGTCACCCACCCCCGCCGCACGGCAGGCACGGTCAACAGGTGGGCGGGACACCGCGCTGACCGCGTTGATCCGGATCGCCCTGGCCGTCCTCTTCCTCGACGAACTCGTTGTCGGGTTCTGGAACCAGGTCTTCCCCGAAAGCTTCTACGACAACTTCCCGACCGTCAGCCTCACCCCACCGTTCAGCGAGCACTACGCGCGAGACTTCGGCGGAGCGACCCTCGGCCTGGCCGTCGTCCTCGGCACCGCGCTCGTCGTACCTAGGGCGGCGTTCACCATCCCCGCGGCGGCGGCATTCTCCACCTTCGCCATACCCCACTTCTTCTTCCACCTGACCCACCTGCACCACGCCACCCCCGGCGAGAAGGCGTTCCTGACAACCGCCAACGCCGTCGTCGCCCTGCTCGGCCTTCTCGTCATCGCCCTGACGCTCGTCCGGGACGCAGGGCGTCGCCGCCCTCGGCGCAGGTGATGCGGGCGGACCCGGCGCCCTGGCGCTCACTCGGTTTCCGGGCGTTGAACTGGAACTGCGCACCCCGCCCGGTTACGGC
>NZ_JBEYSL010000260.1:0-9283 GCF_040642735.1 Micromonospora sp. NPDC047753
TTGCCCTCGTAAATGCAGTCGACCGGGCACTCCTCGATGCATGCCTTGTCGAGCACATCTACGCACGGCTCGGCACCCCACCCCGGCGCCGGCCCCGCCCCGGCCCCGCCCCGGCCCCGCCCCGGCCCCGGCCCCCGGTTGATCAAGAGGTTTACGTCAGGAACCGCGCCCCTGTTGACGCGAACCTCTTGATCACGAAATGGGGTGGGTGGCGAGGGAGGGGCGGCGCGTCGGTTGGTGGGGCCGGCGGGCGCGGTGGGCGCTGCTTCGGGGATGTTGCTGCCTTGAGGGCTTCGGAGGGAGCGCCTTCAGTGATGTCGCGCGGATCTTCGATCGAGATCGTGCTCGATCCTGGTTGTAGTGGTACCCCGGGCTCGCGTTACCCCCTTATCCAGGATCGAGGGGCTTGCTCGACCGCTCCGATGGGTGATCCCCTCGCGGCACCCCGTCGATCATGGAGTTGTTGCCCTCCGGGTCAGCGTGTCGAGGCAACAACTTCATGATCAATGGGAGGTGGGGGCGCGGCGGGTGATCACGAAGGGCTGGTGAAGGGGGTTCCGAGGTGAGGGGTGGCCAGGACGGTGGGGGAGTGGGTGCGCAGGGCGGCCAGCCGGGAGGTGCGGGCGAGTTCCAGGTCTTCCTCGTGGGCGTACGCCAGCTCGGGGTCGACGAGTTGCACCATGTGCACCAGCAGGTCCCCGGTGAACAGCATCCGTTCGTCGGCAGAGGTCAGGAGCACCGACTGGTGACCGGGCGTGTGGCCGGGGGTGGGCAGCAGACGTACCGCTGGGGTGAGGGCGGTCTCGCCGTCGACCACGCGGAGCTGGCCGGCGGTGCGCAGGGGCGCGATGAGGCCGGCCGGCAGCCAGGGGTTGAGCGTCTCTGCCGCGTCGACTTCGGCGCGCTGGACCAGGTAGCTCGCGTTCGGGAAGTACGGCCGCCCCGGCGTGCCGGTGACCGCCCAGCCGATGTGGTCGCTGTGCAGGTGGGTCAGGACGACGGTGTCGACATCGGCGGGGTCGATGCCTGCCGCAGCCAACTCGGCGGGCATCCGCCCCGGCACTGGCGCCCAGCTCGCGGCGGGTGCGTCGGCTGGGCCGATCCCGGCGTCGACAAGCGTGACCGGCCCGTCTCCGGCGCGGATCGCGAAGCTGCGGAACGGCAGCCACCATTGCCCGTCGGCGGTCACCGAGCCGGGGTCGCGCCGGTCAGCCTCCGCCCAGTGCGCCGCTGTGGCCTGCGGAAACGCCTCCGCGCGGGGCTGGAAGAAGGCACCCTCACCGTCGGTGAGTGCGGTGACCGTGATAGACCCGAGGGTGCGGCTCAGTGGCATCGGACGATGATTCCAGGGCATTCCTGTTCCGCGCAGCCCGGTTTCGCCGGCCGGTCGAGGCCGGCTGGGGGCTGTCCGCCCAATTGCAGTACGCTCGTACTGCTTGAGCACGTGTCCCCCGAGAGGAGCGCCGGCCGATGGCGAAGATCAAGGTAAACAACCCGGTCGTAGAACTCGACGGCGACGAGATGACCCGGATCATCTGGAAGCAGATCCGGGAGCAGCTGATCCTGCCCTACCTCGACGTCGACCTGCACTACTACGACCTGTCGATCCAGCACCGCGACGAGACCGACGACCAGGTCACGATCGACGCCGCCAACGCCATCAAGGAGCACGGCGTCGGCGTCAAGTGCGCGACCATCACCCCGGACGAGGCCCGGGTCGAGGAGTTCGGCCTGAAGAAGATGTGGCGGTCGCCCAACGGCACCATCCGCAACATCCTCGGCGGCGTCGTCTTCCGTGAGCCGATCATCATGTCCAACGTGCCGCGGCTGGTCCCCGGCTGGACCAAGCCGATCATCATCGGCCGGCACGCCCACGGTGACCAGTACAAGGCCACCGACTTCGTCGTCCCCGGCCCGGGCACGGTGACCATCACCTACACCCCGGCCGACGGCGGCGCGCCGATGGAGATGGAGGTCGCCAACTTCCCCGGCGGCGGCATCGCCATGGGCATGTACAACTACGACGAGTCGATCCGGGACTTCGCCCGGGCGTCGTTCCGGTACGGACTGGACCGCAACTACCCGGTCTACCTGTCCACCAAGAACACCATTCTCAAGGCGTACGACGGTCGGTTCAAGGACCTCTTCGCCGAGGTGTTCGAGGCCGAGTTCAAGGACGAGTTCGCCGCCGCCGGCATCACCTACGAGCACCGGCTGATCGACGACATGGTCGCCGCCGCGCTCAAGTGGGAGGGCGGCTACGTCTGGGCCTGCAAGAACTACGACGGTGACGTGCAGTCCGACACCGTCGCGCAGGGCTTCGGCTCGCTGGGTCTGATGACCTCCGTCCTGCTCTCCCCGGACGGTCGGACCGTCGAGGCCGAGGCCGCCCACGGCACTGTCACCCGGCACTACCGGCAGTACCAGAAGGGTGAGAAGACGTCGACCAACCCGATCGCGTCGATCTACGCCTGGACCCGGGGCCTGGCCCACCGGGGCAAGCTGGACGGCACCCCGGCGGTCACCGAGTTCGCCAACACCCTGGAGCAGGTCATCGTCGACACCGTCGAAGGCGGCCAGATGACCAAGGACCTCTCGCTGCTCATCTCGCGGGACGCCCCGTGGCTGACCACCGACGAGTTCATGAATGCGCTCGACGAGAACCTGGCCCGCAAGATCGCTGCCTGATCCAGGCGTACCGCGTCATCGGAGCCCGCCGGCGTCTCAGCCGGCGGGCTTCGGCGTGTCCAGCGTTGCCGCGCCGGTCGGCGTCACTGCCCCCGGCGCGCCTCGTTGACCAGGATGGACGAGATGCCAGTCGCGTCCAGGAAGGTTGACCACGGTCGACCCGCGGCACCCGTGCGCCGATCAGCCAGCCTTCCCGGCTGTGCCGTGCACAGCCAGCCGTCCCTTCCCTGCGGGGGGCCCTGTCCCGGGCCCCCCGCGCCCTGTTTCCCGCCAAGCCAATGCCGCACAGCGCAGCGCCGTGCCGAGCCGCGCCGCGCTCAGGCGGCGCGCAGCAGGTCGGCGGCGCGTTCCGGAGCGATGTCGTTGATGAAGACGCCCATCCCGGATTCGGAGCCCGCCAGGTATTTCAGCTTGTCCTTGGCCCGCCGGATGCTGAACAGCTGCAGGTGCAGGTGGCCCAGCTGGCGGTCGACCCGTACGGGAGCCTGGTGCCAGGCCGAGATGTACGGCATCGGCATGTCGAACAGGCCGTCGAAGCGGCGCAGGAGATCCAGGTAGAGCGGCCCGAAGGCTTCCCGCTCGCTGTCGCTGAGCGCCGGGATGTCCGGCACCACGCGGTGCGGCGCGACGTGCACCTCGAACGGCCAGCGGGCGGCCGCCGGGACGAACGCCGTCCAGTGTTCGTTCTCGATGACGACCCGGTCACCGGTGGCGCGCTCGGCGGCCAGCACGTCCGCGTACAGGTTGCCCCCGCCGGTGCGCTCGGCGTGCCGGCGTGCCGCGGCCAGCAGCGCGCGGGTGCGCGGCGTCACGAAGGGGTACGCGTAGATCTGGCCGTGCGGATGGTGCAGCGTGACACCGATTTCAACGCCCCGGTTCTCGAAGCAGAAGATCTGCTCGACGCCGGGCAGTGCGCCGAGTGCCTCGGTGCGGTCGGCGAGGGCGTCCAGCACGGTGCGGACCCGGCGCGGGGGCAGGCTGGCGAAGGAAGCGTTGTGGTCCGACGTGAAGCAGACCACCTCGCACCGGCCGAGGCCCGGCCGGACCGGTGTGAACGGCGTGATCTCGCCGGGCTCCTCGGCCACCCGACCGCTCAGCGACGGGAACCGGTTCTCGAAGACCACCACGTCGTAGTCGGGTGCGGGGATCTCGGTCAGCCGGTCGCCCACCGACGGGTCGAGAGGGCACTCGTTCGCCGGTGGGAGGAAGGTGCGGGTCTGCCGGTGCACGGCGACCGCCACCCACTCGTCGGTCAACGGGTCGTAGCGCAGCTGCGACGCGGGGGGAGGCGGCGGCAGGTCCCGGCGGTCCGGCTGGTCGCGGACCGCGTCGTCGCGCTCGTCGAAGTAGATCAGCTCCCGGCCGTCGGCCAGGTCGATCGCGGTGCGCTTCACGGCGCCGTCCCCTCAGTTGTCGGCGTGCGCGTCACGCGGCCCGCCCCTGTCGCCTTGACCATGATCAGTTCGCCCACCTGTTCGCCGAGTACCCGTCGTGCGGGTGGAGGCAACCGGTCGTCGCTGACCAGTACGTGGGCCGCCGTCAGCCCGACGATCGAGGAGATGCCGACGGTGCCCCACTTGGTGTGGTCGGCGAGCACCACCAGCTGGTCCGCCGCCGCCACGAGCGCCCGATCGGTCTCCGCCTCCATCAGGTTCGGTGTGGTGAAGCCGGCCCGCTCGGTGATGCCGTGGACGCCCAGGAAGAGCAGATCCAGGTGCAGTGAGCGGACGGCCCCGACCGCGAGCGGACCAACCAGCGCGTCCGACGGTGTGCGTACGCCGCCGGTGAGCACCACCGTCTGGTCCGGGCGGCCACCGGCGTGCATGATCTCGGCCACCGGCAGCGAGTTGGTCACCACTGTCAGCTCGGGCACGTCCAGCAGTCGGCGGGCGAGTTCGGCGGTGGTGGTGCCGGCGGAGAGCGCGACCGCCGCTCCCGGCCGGACCAGTTGGGCCGCCCGGTCGGCGATGGCGGCCTTCTCCGGCAGTTGGCGGACCGACTTGGCGCGGAAGCCCGGCTCGTCGGTCGAGCTTGGCCCGGTCGTGGTGGCGCCGCCGTGCACCTTGGCCAGCAGGCCGCGCTCGTGCAGCGCGTCGAGGTCACGCCGGATGGTCATGTCGGAGACGCCGAACTCGCCTGCCAACTCGCTGACCCGGACGCCGCCGGTCGTGCGGACCCGCTCCAGGATGGCCGCCTGCCGCTGCTGAGCGAGCATCAGCCGTGCCTCCCCGAGCGTCCCCGTACCCTCACGCGGTCAAACGTGTTCCAACAAAGATGAACACTAGCGCGTGCCGCTCAGCGGTGAAAGAAACGGGTACGGCGGTGCCTCAGGCTGTGGCGATCTTCAGCTCCACCCAGCCGGTCTCGGTCAGATGGTGCAGCACGGCCTGCACCGCGTCCGCCACGCTCAGGTCGGTGGTGTCGAGCACCAGATCGGCGTCGGTCGGCTCCTCGTACGGGTCGTCGATGCCCGTCATCCCGGTGAGCAGGCCAGCTCGCGCCCGCGCGTAGAGGCCCTTGCGGTCCCGCCGCTCGCACACCTCCAGCGGAGTCGCCACGTGCACCAGCACGAAACCCGATCCGGCGGCGAGAGCCATCTCCCGAGCGGTGGCCCGTGCCGCCGCGTACGGGGCGATCGGACAGCAGATGCCCACCCCATGGTGCCGGGCGATCTCGGCGGCCACCCAGCCGATCCGCCGGACGTTGAGATCCCGGTCGGTCTTGCTGAAGCCCAGCCCGGCGGAGAGTTCCCGACGCACCACGTCCCCGTCGAGCAGGGTCACCGTGCGGTCGCCGCTCTCCCGTAACGCGTCCGCCAGCCCTCGGGCGATCGTCGACTTGCCGGAGCCGGAGAGACCGGTCAGGAAGACCACCAGCCCTCGCTGCCGACGCGGCGGCCGGGCCCGGGCCAACTCCCGTGCCACGGCGGGCGGCGTGTGCCACTCCGGTAGCGGGAAGCCCCGGTCGAGCAGGTCGTCGATCTCCGGCTGGGTCAGCGCGAGCCGGCGGTTGCGCGGCGGGATGTCCTCCCGCCAACGCCACTGCCCGTCGCGATTGTCGTAGGCGAGTTCGCGCGGCACCAGCACCCGCAGCCCGGCGCCGGAGAGCATCTCCCCGGTGGAGAGCAGGTGGGTGACCCCGTACGCGGCCGAGACCCGGGCGCGCAGCAACGCGTCGCTGATCTCCTCGCGTCGGTGCGACAGCGGCACCGCGATCAGGGTGGCGGGCGGCATCCGGTCCCGTGCGGCGAAGATCGAACGGACCAGCGCCTCCGGTGGGAGCCCGTCTGCGCCGCCCTCGCCGACCGGGATCATCACGAGCAGATGAGCGGCCAGGGTGCGGGCGGCGTGAGCGATCTGGGCGAGCTGTGGACGATGCAGCGGCCGATCGGCGATCACACCGAGCACCCGGCCCGGGGGCAGCAGCGCACGGACCTCCTCCGGGTTGCGCCGCAGTCGCTGGAACGGACCGTGCCCGCCGTCGCCCAGCCGTCGAACCTGGCCGCCCACTCCCGACACGCCGTCGCGGACCGGCCAGACGTCGGCCACGTCCAAGGCGGCCGCCGGGGCGCCCTCCCCGTCGGTCAGCACGAGCGCCCGGCGGGCCGGGTCGCGCGGGTCGAAGCTCTGCGCCAGAGCGGCCGGCACCTGGAGTACGACAGCGACCTGCCACGGTGTGCCGTCCGCCAGCCGGGCGCGTCGGCTGACCGAGACCAGGTCGGCGCGGGTCATGAAGCCGGTCAGCGGGGCGTACGCGCCGGTCAGCAGCAGCTCCAGATCCGCGAGCTCACCGGGACGCGGCGTGTACGCCGGTGCGTCACGCAGCACCTCGTCGGGCAGCACCCAGCCGTTGCTCATCCACACCCCCCACTCGCTGACCGGCACACAGTTTCGCAGCCGACCGCCCATCGGTCGAGGGCGCCACTCCAAGACCCACGCGGGCGGATCAGCGCTTGATCCGCCGGCCCACCGCCGACCGCAGCCGGTTCCACACCTTCCGCTGGTCGCGGATCCGGGGTCGCGAGCCGTCGGCCCGGCAGATGAACACCAGCGGCAGTCGCGCGTCCTCGGTCCAGCCCACGTTCGTGATCCGGGCCTTGAGCTGCCAGCTGCCTCTGGTCCGACCTCCGTTGAGGGCGGCGAAGTCGATCGTGGCGGTGGCCCGGTGCACCAGGTGGACGGTGTCCACTCCGGTCGTACCGGTGATCCGCTCGGTCTCGAAGGTGTTCGGAAGGAAGATCTCGGCGCCGGTCTCCCGGTGGCGGGCCACCAGGTCCAGGCGGGCCTTGCGCACCTGCGCGGTGGCGTCGAGCACCTCGGGGGCGATCTCGTCCATCGGGAGCACCAGCACGTCGCGGCCATCGTCGGTGCGGAAGCCGACCGGCTGGTTCTCCGAGCGCAGCTCAGCGGCGAGGGTCACCGTGACGGCGTGGTCCGCGCGCTGGAGTTCGTCGATCGTGCCGTGCGCGGCGATGCCCGCCTCCCAGCGGGCCAGCTTGCGCAGGTCCGCGACGCGGCCCCGCTCCGCGAGGTATGCCACGGCCCGGAGCAGCGGTGGCAATCCGGCGGCGACGCCAGGGGCGAAGCGGTCCTGGATGATCTTCTGGGTCTCCAGCGCGACCTGCTCCAGCCAGGCTTCGTCGGCCTCCAGCAGCCGCTTGCCGCGCAGTCGGCTGATCATCTCGTTGCGCAGCCAGCGCCGGTGCAACCGGTCCCGCAGCGGACCGGGCTCGGTGTGCGCGTCGACGATGTCCAGCGCCTCCCGCACGGCCCGGTAGTAGCTCGACGGCTCCAGCCGGCCCGCGGTGACGTTGCGCGCGTCGGTCCGGTGGACGTGGTGGTAGCAGACGTAGTCGGACAGCACCGAGGTGTGCCGGCTCAGGAAGTAGGCCCGCACGACCATCGCGTGGTCCTCCAGCCGACGCTTCCCGCCCTCCGGAAACCGCAGATCGTGCTCGTTGAGGAAGGCGCGCCGGAACAGCTTGTGACAGGTCAGGCTGTCGATGAGGGGCGCGTTCGCCAGGGTGGCGTCGAAGCGGTTCTTGCGGAACAGCTCCCGCGGCACCGGGCGTCCGTACCCGGCCATTTTCCCCACCACGATGTCGGCGTCGTTGGCCTTCGCGCAGGCGTAGAGCCGCTCCAGTGCCTCGTCGGCGAACCAGTCGTCGTCGTCGGCGAAGAAGACGTACTCGCCGCGGGCGTGTTCGATGCCGAGGTTGCGCGGACGCGACGGCCAGCCGGAGTTCTCGATGTGCAGCACCCTGATGTGTGGGTGCTCGGCGGCCAGCTGGTCCAGCCGCTCCGCGGTGTCGTCGGTCGAGCCGTCGTCGACGAAGACGGCTTCGAACTCGTCGGCGGGCAGTGACTGGCGCAGCAGCGAGGCAGCGAGCTTCTCGATGTGTCGGCCGCTGTTGTACGCCGGCACCACGACGCTCACCTTGGGGACGCCCACCTCGGCCATCAGGATTCCTCCCGCGTCGTCGGTCGATCACCGGGCGGGTCGATGCCTGGTGAACGGGAGGTGAATGGTGTCACCCTGGACGGGTCTTTCCCAAGGCGGGGTCGGGTCGAACGCGGGACCGGCGCAAACGTCGCGGGAGCCGCGGCGGGACCTTAGGGGTCCGGCGGGAAAAGGATCAGGGGAGTGCCGGGGGCGTGCCGGTGTCCCAGCTGGGCATCGACTCCCTACGCTGGGCCCGTGACACTGATCGCGACCCAGTCGCTCACCAAGACGTACGGAGGTCGGGTCACCGCGTTGGCCGACCTCACCGTCGCCGTCGAGCCCGGGATCATCGGCCTGGTGGGCGCGAACGGCGCCGGCAAATCCACGTTGATCAAGATTCTGCTCGGCCTGATCGCACCAACCAGCGGTCAGGTCTCGGTGCTCGGCATCGACCCGACCACAGATCCGGCGGCTGTCCGCAGTCGCGTCGGCTACATGCCGGAACACGACTGCCTCCCACCGGACCTGTCCGCCGCCGAGCTGGTCACCCACCTCGGTCGGATGAGCGGCCTTCCCCGCACCGCGGCTCGCGAGCGGGCCTCGGAGGCGCTGCGGCACGTGGGGCTCTACGAGGAGCGCTACCGCCCGGTCGGTGGCTACTCGACCGGCATGAAGCAGCGCGTCAAGCTGGCCCAGGCGCTGGTGCACGACCCCGACCTGCTGTTGCTGGACGAACCGACAAACGGCCTGGACCCTGCCGGCCGCGACGCCATGCTGGCCCTGGTGCACCGGATCGGCACCGAGTTCGGCATCTCCGTGCTGGTCTGTTCGCACCTGCTCGGGGAGGTGGAGCGGATCTGCGACACGCTGATCGCCATCGACGGCGGCCGGTTGCTGCGCGCTGACAACATCTCCGCGATGACCACGGCCACCGACGTGCTCGCCGTGGAGGTCAGCGAGGGCATCGAGGAGCTCGCCGCCCGACTCGCCGAGCTGAAACTGCCGGTCGCCCGGGACGGGCGACTGCTCCTCGTGCCGCTCGCTGACGACGGCACCTACGACCTGATCCTCGGTGCGGTCGCCGAACTGGACCTGCCACTGCACCGACTGGACCAACGCCGGCACCGGGTGGCCGAACTCTTCGCCACGAGGG
>NZ_JBEYSL010000261.1:0-9270 GCF_040642735.1 Micromonospora sp. NPDC047753
GGTCGTCGCCGACCGGTCTGCCGGCCAGCCGGAGCGCGTCGGTGACCTCCCGCCAGGCGCCGGCGATGCGCTGGCCGGGGTCGCCCCGCACGAGCCGGCCGCGGGTCAGCGAGCGGCGCATCGCCAGCAGGGTGAGCAGGAGCGCCCCCACCACCAGCAGCAGTCCGCCGCTGCCGCCGGCGACCAGCACCGGCGTGGAGAGCCCGTCGTTGCCGTTTGGGGCGTCGGCGGCGGTCGCCGGTTCCGGTGAGGCGCTGGGCTCGGCGGTCGGTGCCGGCGCCTCCGACGGGGGCGGGTCCTCCGGCGTCGGGCGGAAGTCCTCCTCCACCGGTCGCGGCTCGTTGTCGGGGCGGGGCAGCGGGTCGAACGGCACCCAGCCCAGCCCGTCGAAGAGCACCTCCGGCCAGGCGTACGCGTCACCGGCCAGCACCGGCCCCTGCCCGCTGGTCCGGAAGCCCACCACCACCCGTGTGGGCAGCCCGGAGAGCCGGCCGAGGACCGCGAAGGCCGCCGCGAACTGCTCCGAGGTGCCCTCCTGCCCGCCGCCGTTGCGGGGCCCGAACAGGAAGAAACCCAGGTTCGGGTACGCGTGCCCGCTCGGCGCGTCCGCCACCACCCGGTAGTGCTCGGCCAGGAACTGCTCGATCGCCGACGCCCGCGCGAACGGGGCACCGTTCTCCTCGGCGAGTTGGGTGGCCAGCCGGCGCATCGGGTCGGGCACCCCGTCGGCGACCCGCAGCACCCGGGCCACCTCCTCACCGGCGGGCACGTTCGCGCTGGCCAACAGATTCTGGTCGGGGCGTTCCTCGGCGGAGGTCACCGCGTACCGCAGCCCCGGCGTCAGCCCCTCCGGTCGGATCAGCGTCCCGCTCGCCGGGTCGTACGCCACCCGCGCGCCACTGACCTCCCGGGGTGTCGCCACGGCGGGCAGCAGACGGCCGCTCAACTCGGCCACGCTGATCTGCTGCCGTACCGTCCGCACGGTGCTGTCGCGGGCCACGGCAGCGGCCGGCAGGATCCGCCCGGCGTTGCGGTACGTCGCGCCGACGCGCCAGGTCACCCCGTCGTAGTCGCTGAGCACCGCCAACCGGATCCGCACACTGCGCGCGGTGTCCGCTGCGGGATCGGCCTCCGGCGGGGGGCCGGCGGGTGGTGCGTCGGGGCGTTCCGTGCTCACGTCGAGGAGTTTCTGCTCCGGGTGCAGCGCCCAGCCGGAGATGCGGATCAGCGGGTTCTCGTCGAGTGTCTGCACCTGCGGTGGCTCCACGTACCGGCGCGGGTCCACCGGCCGGCCGTCGACCTGCTCGGCGACGACCGGGCCGAGCAACGCCACCAGCCCGACCACCAGTGCCACCCCGAGCGCCGCGCTGGTGGCCAGCCGCAGTCGCACCGCCGCGCGTACCCCGGGGGTCAGCTCGGCGCTCGGATCGCCGCCGCCCGCCGCGGTGCGGGTGGGGGTGGCCAGGCCGAGGGCCGCGACCGCGACGAACACCACTGTCGACCCCACCGCCGGTTCGGCGTTCGGGCCGACCACGTAGAGGGCGGCGGCGTAGAGCCCCGCCGCCGGCAGATAGCCCAGCAGCACCCGGCCGGTGCGCAGCGCCACCTCCGCGCCGGTCAGCCCGGCCAGCCAGGCGGCGACGACCGGCACCAGCACGGTGTCCGGTGTGGGCTCCACCGGGATCATCGCGGTGAGCAGCCGGGGGATGCCGTTGCGGGCGGCGTCCGCGCTGACCTCCAGCAGGCCGCCCGGCAACTCGGCGCGGGTGGCGGCCATCCGCAGCGACCACAGTGTCCAGCCGGCCATCGCGGCCACCGACACCGGCGCCACCAACCAGGACGGCAGCCGCCGGGCGGCCACGCTGACCAGCACCGAACCCGCCGCCGCGCCGATCACCAGCCAGGTCAGCAGGTTGCCCGCGTACACCCGGCCGAGCACCACCCCGGCGAGCGCCGTCAGCCCGATCAGGGCCAGCGGCAGGACCGCCGCCCGCAGCACCCGCCCGGCGAGCGTCACCACCGGCGTACCCCGTCCCACTCGGCGGCGAACTGCGCGCCGTCGGCCGCGTCGACGACCACGAGACCCGCGGTGCCCGGCGGGGTCGGTTCGGCCGCGCCGAACACCGCGACCACCACCGACGGGTACGCCCCGCGCAGCGCGCCAAGGTGCCCCAGCTCGTCGCGGCCAGCGGGCCCGGTCAGGAAGATCAGCGTGTCGCCGAGCCGGTCCTGTCGCAGTCGGGTGGTGGCCGCCCGCACCGCGTCACCGTCGTCGGACAGGTCGGCGGCGGCGAGCCGGTCCAGCGGCCCGAGCGCGCCGCCGGCCTCGCCGCCGGGTGTCGTGGCCTCGGCGGGCTCGGCGGCGACCATGAGCAGCAGCACCGGCAGGTCCGCGCGGTGCGCGGCGGTGACGACCGACGCCGCCGCCTCGCAGGCCGACTCGAACGACTCCGCCACCCCGCCGACCCGCTGCGGGTGCGCGGCAGCACGGTTGTCCAGCAGGACGACCAGGCGCGGCAGGCTGGTGTCCACGTTCTCCCGCACCATCAGCTCACCCACCCGGGCGCTGGTGCGCCAGTGCACCCGGCGCAACTCGTCGCCGACCACGTACTCCCGCAGCGAGTCGAACGTGATCGACCCGTGCGGGACACCGTCCACCCGACCGTCGAGGCTGCGGCCCGCGCCTCTGGGCACGGCCGTCAGCGGATGGATCCGGGGGTGTACCCAGACCGGCACCGCCGCACCGTACGGGCGGGCCAGCGCCACCAAACCCAGCGGATCCCGGCGGGTCACCCGCAGCGGCCCGACCAGCACCACCCCACGACGGTCGGTCGGCACGTCGTAGCGGACCTCGGTGTCCCGGCCGGGTCGCAGGCGCAGCACCGGCACCGGCACGGTCCGCTGGCCGCACCGGTCCTCGGCCAGCAGGTTCGCCGAGCGCAGCCGCCCGGTGTTGCGCACTGTCAACGTCATGCTCGCCGGCTCGCCACGCGCCACCCGGTCCGGGTCCGCACGACGGGTCACCGTCAGCCGGGGCCGCCAGGCCGCGACCAGCGCGGCGTAGCCGACGGCCGCGCCGGCCGCCGCGCCGAGCAACGTCAACTCGGGGTACGCGAACCGGAAACCCGCCCCCAGCAGCACCACGGCGGCGACGAGCAGCCCGACCCCACGGGCGGTGATTCCCATCGCGCTACTGCCGGTCAGCCCTGCACCGGAGCGGGTTGCCCCGACGGCAGCGGCACCGGCACCGACGCGACGGCCTGGCGCAGCACCTCCGCGGGGGTCATCCCGCGCACCTGGGCGTCCGGGGTGAGCAGCAGCCGGTGCGCGAAGACCGCCTCGGCGAGCGCCTTCAGGTCCTCCGGCATGATCCAGCCCCGCCCGTCGATCAGCGCGTACGCGCACGCCGCACGGGTCAACGCGATCACACCCCGAGGGCTGACGCCGACGCGCACCTGCGGGTGGGTGCGGGTGGCAGCGGCCAACCGGACCGCGTACGCGTAGAGCGGCTCCGCGATGTGCACCCGGCGGGCCATCCGGACCATCTCGCCGACGGTGGCGGTGTCGGTGACCGGGGCGAGCGCCTCGGGGGACCGCACCGTCGCGCCGCGCAGCACCTCCACCTCGACGGCCTCGTCCGGGTAGCCGACGGAGAGTTTCACCAGGAAACGGTCCAACTGCGCCTCGGGCAGCCGGTAGGTGCCGTCCATCTCCACCGGGTTCTGGGTGGCGACGACCAGGAACGGCGACGGCACCGGGTGCCGGACCCCGTCCACAGTGACAGTCCGTTCCTCCATCACCTCCAGCAGCGCCGACTGGGTCTTCGGCGACGCCCGGTTGATCTCGTCGGCGATGACGATGTTGGCGAAGACCGGCCCCGGATGGAACTCGAAGTCCCGGGTCGCCTGGTTGAAGATCGTCACGCCGGACACGTCCGAGGGGAGCAGGTCGGGCGTGAACTGGATGCGCCGCCACTCACCCTTAACAGTGGCGGCGATGGCCCGTGCCAGGGTCGTCTTACCGACCCCGGGCACGTCCTCCAGCAGTACGTGACCCTGGGCGAAGAGCGCGGTCAGCGCCAGCCGCACCACCTGCGGTTTGCCGAGCACCACAGCGTTGACGTTCTCGGCCAGCCGGGCGGCCAGGGCGGCGAAGCCCTGCACCTCCGGCTGGGTGAGCGGCTCGTGGGTGTTCACGGTCGGTGGTGCTCCTCGCCTGGTGGTTCAGCAGGTGGGCAGGACCTTGATGTCATCGCCGCCCTCCAGGTTGAGCCAGGCCCACGGGATGTAGTTCTTCCCCTTGTAGTTGACCTGCACCCACCAGGTGCTGCGCTTCTCGTTGTTGTAGATGTAGGCGTAGACCTCTTCGCCCGACTTCTTGCAGTACGCCTGGAGCCGGGTGCCGGGCTTGGCCCAGCCGGCCTGCTGGTCGTTGTCCTGCCGGGTGACCTTGAAGACCTCGTTGCCGTTGCGGCCTTCCCGGTCGCTGTCGCAGTAGGTCGACTCGGGCCCGGATGCGCCGTTGCGGCAGGTCGCGATCCCGTACAGCGCCTGGGTGGCCTGCGCCTTCGTGGCGGTGCCCTTGCCGGCGGCGTTGCTCGCCGTCACCGTGAACGTGTAGCTGGTGCCCGGCGTCAGGCCCGTCATCGTGATGCTGGAGCACGCCCCGGTCTTCGCCGGTTCGCCAGTCGTGGTCAGCGTGCAGGTGGCCTGACCGCCACCGGCGTCCACTGTGAACGTGACGGTCGCCCCGGTGGCCGTCGACGACGAGCCGGTCACAGTGACCCGTGGCTCGGCCACCGTGCGGGCCGTGGCGGTGGCCTCCGGGCCGGGCCCCGCCTCGTTGACCGCCTTCACCTTCACCGTGACGTTCTGGCCGTTGCCCAGCCCGGTGACGGTCGTGCGGGTGTCGGTCACCTCGCTGACCCGCCCACCGACGTCCACCAGGTACTTCGTCACCGGCCGACCGTTGGCCTCAGCCGGCGCCCACTGCACCGTCACCGCGCCCGGCTGGTTGGCGACCGTGCCGGCGCGCAGGTCGAGCGGCCGACCGGGCGCCGCGAACGGCACCACTGTGTTGCTGACCGGCGACGCCGCCGACCCGGCGCCCTTGCTGTTGACCGCCACCACCGTGAACGCGTACTGGGTGCCGAACTCCAGCTCACCGGCGGGCACCACCAGCTCCGTCTTGGTCGACTCACCGGCCGGCGCGTTCGTCCCCGCCGAACTGGCCGTCACCGCGTACCTCGCGATGGTGTTGCCCTGCCCGTTCGCCGCCGGCCACTTGACGAGGACCGTGCCGTCCGGCCGTTCTTGCGCCGTGACGCTCGCGGGTGGGTCGGGCACCGCCGCCGTCGGCGTCACCGGGTTGCTGTTGCGCGGCGGGCCGTCGCCCTTGGCGTTGACGGCGTGCACCGCGAACCGGTACGTCTCGCCGTTGGTCAGACCCTTGACCTCCACCGCCCGCTGGTTCGCGCCGACCTCCAGGCGCTGCCCGGCGCCCTGCACCACGTACTTGATGATCTCGGCGCCGTTGGCGGCGGCCGGGCGCCAACTCACCCGCGCCTGGGCGTTGCCGGCGGCGGCGGTGACGCTGCGCGGCGCGCTCGGCTTGCCCACCCGCGGCTTCTTCGGCGGAGGCGGCGGCGGGGGAACCGGCGGCGGGTCGCCGCCGAGCACGTCGTTGGCGTACTTGTTGACCTCGCGCACCTGGTGCTTGTCGTCCACCACCCGGGCGGTCGACGAGTCGGGGGAGTTGATGAACAGGTGGTTCTCCCGGACCTCCAGCTCCAGCGGCCCGTTGGCCCGCCCGCGGATGGTCTCGACCAGTTGACCCGCCGCGTCGAAGGAGTAGATGGTGCCGGTGGCCTCGTCGGCGCAGTAGACCCGGTTCGCCCAGGCCACCGCCGGGCTGAGCCGGTCCCCCTCACCCGGGACGGTGAACGCGCTCTCCTGCCCACCGTCACCCACCAGCAGCACCCGCCGGTCGGCGGTCACGGTGACCGGCACCCGTGGGCCGCTGGTACGCGACGGCAGGGCCGCCGGGCCGGACAGCGTCAGCGCCGTCGGGTGCACCTCACCGCGCTGCACCCGCACCAGCTTCCCCGCCGTCCGGTCGAGCACCGCCACCCCGTCGTCGAGGGTGGAGACCACCAGCTCGTGGCTGGCGTCGGCGACGTCGTACGACTCGACCCGCTGCGGGCTGAGCCCGGCGCTGGCTGTCGCCGGCGCGGACGGCAGCTTGGCCGCGGTGATCGCCGAGACCGTGCCCTGGCTGGGCACCGCGATCCAGAGCCGACCCTTACCGTCGAAGGTGCCGCCCGTGATGCCCGGCGGATAGCGCACCGGCTCGCCGACCGGGGTCAACGACCGTGGGTCGAGCTGCCGGACGATGCCCTGCACGGCGTCGACGACGAACGCCGCGTCCTCGTGCAGGGCCACACTGACGCCCAGGCCGGGGGTGGTCCGGGTGGTAGCGCTGAGCTGGAGGGTGGCCAGATCCAGGGAACTGACCTGCCCGCTCTGAAGGTCCCGCAGGATCAGCAGCCGGTCGGTCTGGGTGATCTGCATCGGATGCTGCCGGGCACCGGGGATCTCCGTGCGGGTGTCCACCCGGGCGGTGACCCCGTTGACCCGGGCCAGCTCGCTGCGCGCCGTGCTCCACAGCCAGGAACTCGCGTCGTAGTTGGCCACCGCGTTGTCCGCCGCGCCCAACCCGAGGACGGTCAGCCCCATGGCTGCCAACAGCGCGGCCACCGTGCCGACGGTCACCAGCCCACCGCGCAGCCGGGACCGGGAGCGGGGGGCCTCGGCCTGTACGGCGTCGTCGATGCTGGCCACAGCCGGCTGCCTCCCCTGAGTCGTGGCAGGTGGCGCGCCTTCCGGCGACCCCTCCCCTGAGCCGGGTGCCATCATATGGCGCTGGTGGTGGCGGGGGAACCCGCACCGTCACCCCTGTGGATACCGAGAGTGTGCGTTGTGGACGTCCAGCTCAGCCCGGTTCCCGCTCGACTCGGCGCGGTTTCGGCGCGACTCAGCGCGGCGACGCCCGGCCGGAGGGCTCCCCGCTCGACGTGGCTCCACGCTCCCGCGCGGTGCACACCTGTCCGGAAGTCGCAAAGCTGTCAGTGGAGTAGACCGCCAAAACGGTGAAACAGTGATCCACTCGGGAGTTCAACCCGTTGACCGTGTAGCTGGTCCGGCCCGGGTCCACGGTGGCCATCACGCCCAGGGCCTGCCCGGCCCGACCTGCGGCGACCATGAACGGCACCGCGCCGCCGGTCGGGTCCGTCCAGGTCAACGTGATCGTGGTCGAATCGTCCCGCAGCGTGAGATCGCCCGGCGGAAGCCCGGCCGCCGTCGGTGCCGCCGCCGTCGGCGCGGTCCCGGCCGGCGGCGGATCGTCGCGGGTCAGCATCACCGCACCCAGGCCCGCCACCGCCACGACGGCCACCCCGGCCGCCACGACCGCGCCGACCAGCGCCGCCCGGTTGCGGCCCGTCGACCCACTGTCATCGGCGTACGCCGGCCGGTACGCGTCCGGCACCGGGTGGTACTGCTGACCCGGGTACGGCGCCTGGCGCTGGTCCTGGGCCGGGTACGACCCCTGAGGTGGCTGGTGGTGGTACTGCTGGACCGGCGGCGGCGCGGCTGGCGGTGCCAGCGCCGGGTCGGCGCCGACGGACGAGGGCCAAGCCGGCTGCGCAGCGGGGCTCGGCTGCGCGGCGATGGGGCCTGCCTCAGCGATGCCCGGGTTCGCCTGGGTGCCTTCTCGGTGAGTTGGCGCGGCGGTGGGGTGCGGTTGGGCGGCCGTGAGGTGCGTATGCGCGGCGGTGGGGTCCGCCTGTGCGGCGGCGGGCCAGCCCGGACTGGTGTCGACCCCGGCCGGGCCGCGCTGCGCCGGAACGGACGGCAACACCACGGTCTGGTCGGACAGCGCGCCAGGAGCCCGCTGAGTCGGCACCACCGGGGCGTCGAGGATGCCCAGGCCAGAGTCGACATCCGCGCCGGTACCGCCCGCGTCCATCATGGCCTGCCCAGCCACCGGGGCCTGCCCGGTGGTGACTGTCTGCGCGGCCGTAGTGCTCTGGGTGGGGGAGTCGGCACCTGGAGTTGGCAGGGGCTGCGGTGGGGCGCTGCTGCTCCAGGGTGGTGCGGTCAACCCCCAGGGCGGTACGGGTGGTGCGCTCACCGGCGGCGCGGAGACGGGCGGCCCGTAGGGCGGCCCCGAGACGGGCGGCCCGAAACCGGGCGGCGCGGACACGGGGTAGGTGTGTCCGGGTGGTGCGGACCCGGGTGGGCCGTAGCCGGGCGGTGCGGACACGGGGTAGGTGTGTCCGGGTGGTGCGGACACTGGTTGGGCGTAGCCGGGTGGTGCGGAGACCGGGTAGGTGTGTCCGGGTGCCGCGGACCCGGGTGGGCCGTAGCCGGGCGGTGCGGAGACAGGGTATGGGTGGGCCGGCGGTCCCGAGACTGGGTACGGCGGGCTGGGGGGCGCGGAGATCGGTGACGGGGTCACTGGCGGTGCGCTGATCGGCTGGGCCGGCGGCCCGCTCACCGGGTACGCCGGCCCTGGTTGGCCGACGGTCGGGGAGGGGCTGCCCGATGATGTCGCCTCGGTGCCGGACACGGTGTGCGATTCGCTCGACGTGGTTGGCCGGGCGGCGGCTCGGGCGGCTTCCTCAGCGAGCAGCGGCTCGATCTGCCGTACCTGGATGGTGGGGTTGTCCCAGCGAGGTGCCGGCACCGCCGGTGTCGCCGGCGGAGCGGTCGACGCCGAGGCGGTTGGGGTCGACGTCGCGGGTGGCACGTCGACCACCGGCGGGGTCGCGTGACCGCCCAATCGTTGGCGTGGTGCGACGGTCGGCCCGGACGGCGCTCGGTCTGCTGACCGCTGCTCGGCCGGCGTCGACGGAGATGCCGGCTGAACGGGCATCGCCCGAGGGGCTGGCACCGGTGCCGGGGTGGCGTGGCCGGGCGACGGGGGTGTGGCGGGTGCGCGTACCGCCGGAGGGGTTTGTTGGGGTGCGGCCGGCGGTTGCGGCGCCCACTGTGAGACGGCGGGCGGCTGGCCGTCGGCGGAGGGCCGCATCGCGGCGAGGGTCGCCAGCGACAGGGTCGGGCCGGACAGCGCCGACCGGCCGCCCGGCTCGGTCACCGGGGCGGCCGGGGCAGCATCGAGCGGACACGAACGACGGGCGCAGCGACTCCAGCTCGCGGATGGCCTGCCAGAGCAGCTGCTCCCCCGCCTCGGTCTTGGGCGGGAAGAACT
>NZ_JBEYSL010000262.1:0-9247 GCF_040642735.1 Micromonospora sp. NPDC047753
CCAGGAAGTCGGCGGCGCGGATGTCGTTGCGCGGACAACGCCGCGCGCCTGCCGCCCGCCGAAGCCCCAGCCTGGCCAGACCCCGAGCAGCGCCGCCGTCGCGGCGATCCCCTGGGTGAGAGGCAGCACGCCGAGGCCGCGCCGGCCCGGGTAGGTCCGCCAGTACGGGATGCCGACCGCGATGAGCGCCAGGCCGTCCACCTCGTCGGTGCCGTGCAGGGCGAGATGCAGCAGGCTGGCCTGACCGCCGAGTGAGTGCCCGAGGAGCAGTCGGGTGCGCCCGTCCAGTCGCGGCTTGAGAGCGGCCAGGACGGCACCGACGTCGTTGGCCAGTTCGGTGTAACCGTGCCGGTCCGCCCGACTCGGCGTGGGCGTGCTCGCCCCGGTGCCGCGCAGGTCGGCCACGACCACGGCGAGCCCGGCGGCGCGCAGCTCGGCGGCGAAGGGCCGGTAGTACCGGGCCCGGACCCCCATCGCCGGCCAGATCACCACCACCGGCGCGCCGGTCACCCCGGGCGGCTCCGGATAGACCTGCACACCCAGCCGGCCACCGTCGACGTCGACGAACTCCTGCGCGTATTCCGGGTCCCCGTTCACCGACCCAGCCTACGGCCTGACGTTACCGGCGGGTAGTAGCCGGCCGTGCGGCCCACGACAACGACGGGCGGACGTGTCGCGCGCTCGCTGCACGCGACGGAGGGCCCCGCCGATCGGCGGAGCCCTCCGAAGGATGCTGTGGTCAGGAGACCGAGATCGCCCCGTTGCTGGCCCGGACGCAGGCCACCGCTCGGGCGCTGGTGGAGGCCGCGCCGCTCAGGCACTGGCCGAGCACCTGGTGCCCGGTGGCGTTCGGGTGCCACGACTCCTGGCAGGTCTGGAAGTAGCTGACGCAGGTGTTGGCGATGCGCTGGATGGCGATCTTGTCCTTGCCGGCGAGGCTGGTGACGAAGGTGCCGGTCGCGCCGTCCTGGAGCCGGATCGGGGTGGCCAGCGCGCCACTCGGGCTGCTGGTCTGCTCGCAGAGCCGGGCACCGTTGAAGGCCTGCTGCACGTTGAGGTACACCAGGTCGTCGGCGGGGAACTCGGCAGCCAGAGTGTCCCGGGTGGACTTCACGATGCCGCCCAGACCCTGGGAGAAGCGGTGCCCCGGCGCCAGGCTGGCCCGGTGGATCGGGCAACCGGCCGCGTACCGCTCGGCACCCAGGTCACGGAACTTGTCCCGGGTGTCGTCCCGGCTGTCCTCCTCGTGGAACTGCTGGTTCAGGTCCAGCGGCAGCGGGTTCGTGTAGTCCTGGAACACCACCCGGTGCTGCCCGTCCGCGTCCACCTGGTCGAGGGTGGTCAGGATCTGGCGTACGGCCGCGGTGGTCTCCGCGGTCGCGGCGCTGAGCTGCGCGGCGGTGGCCAGGTCGGCGTCGCTGCACGGCTTCTGCTCCACCGGCCCGTTCAGGTACGCCCAGAACTCCCACCAGCCGGTCCAGGCGTCGGCGATGAACCGGTTGGCGCACTTCTCCGCGACGCTGCCGAAGGTGAACGAGCTGTTGTTGGAACCGAGGCCGATCAGCACCAGGTCGATGTCCTGGGTCTGCGCGACGGCGCGCAACTGGCTCAGCTGCGAGGCCACGGTACGACCGTTGGTCCGCGCCTGGGAGGCGTTGGCGATGTCGTGTGGCTGGCCACCGGAGCAGGCCAGGTTGAACCGGTTCTGGATGCCCGGCAGGTTGGCCTGGTTGAGCGAGGCGTTCGCCGAACGGTGGCAGAAGAACGCGTTGTTGTTCGCCGCCGTCCAACCGGGGAAGCCCTGGCTGACTCCGTTGACGTCGACGACCGGGGTGTACGCCCCGGCGCCCTCGCCGCTGATGAAGCTGTCCCCGAGTGCCACCGCGGCGGTGGGCAGCGCGGCAGCCGCGGGTGCGGGCAGCGCGACGGCGGTCGACAACGCGGCCATGGCGATCGTTAGTCCCGCGGCGAGCGCGGTACGCCGGAACCTGGGCATGGGGCCCCCAACCATCGAAAGATGAAAGATTCTCTGAGAGCGCGATCAGATCACCCCGGCGCGACAGGCGTCAATGGCCCGTAACAGATTCGTTCGATGAAAGACACGGGCGCGTAGGGACGAGGGGCTAGCGCGTCGAGTTGGCCCGCGTGCCGGTGGCGGTGTCTCTGCGTGGTTTCATGATCACCCGAACGCTGTTCGTTGGCTCACGTCCGGACGGCCACGCGCGGCGGGTCGCGTAGGTCCTCCGGTAGTTGTCCTAGCCTCGGGCTAGGCTCGCTGCGGCGCGCCACGCCGGCTGATGTCGCCGGTGACCGGCAGCACACCGCCGAGACCGGGGAGTACGACCAGTTGACCGCAGAGCCAGACACCCTGTACGGGGCCGATGACCTCACCCACCTTGAGGGGCTGGACGCTGTCCGCAAGCGGCCCGGCATGTACATCGGTTCCACCGACAGCCGTGGCGTGGGTCACCTCGTCAACGAGATCCTCGACAACTCCACCGACGAGGGTGTCGCCGGTCACGCCAGCCACGTCGAGGTGATCCTGCACGCCGACGGCTCGGTGCAGGTCGACGACGACGGCCGGGGCATCCCCACCGACGTGCACGCCAAGTCCGGCATCTCCGGCGTCGAGCTGGTGCTGACCCGGTTGCACGCCGGCGGCAAGTTCGGCGGCTCCGGCTACAAGACCTCCGGGGGTCTGCACGGCGTCGGCGCGTCGGCGGTCAACGCGCTGTCCCGTCGCTTCGACGTGACCGTCCGCCGGGCCGGCAAGATCCACGCGATGTCGTTCCGACACGGCGTCCCGGGCATCTTCGACGGCGACGGGCCGGACGCCCCCTTCACCGCCGGCCCCGGGCTCCAGGTGACCGGGGCCATGAAGCGCGGCCAGCGCACCGGCACCTCGATCCGCTGGTGGCACGACGCCCGCTACTTCGAGACCGGCGCCGCGCTCGACGTCGACGCCGTCCGGATGAAGCTGCGCAACACCGCCTTCCTGGTCCCCGGCGTGACCTACCTGCTCCGCGACCTGACCGGTGAGGCGCCCGCCGAGGAGCGGTTCCACTACCCCAACGGGCTCAGCGACATGGTGGAGTTCCTCGCCCCGGCCGGCGACCGACCGGTCTCCGGCACACTGCTGGTCAACGGCGAGGGCACCTACCGGGAGAACGCCGCCGACGCCAACGGCGTCATGCAGTCCAACGTGCAGCGGCGCGCCGAGGTCGAGGTGGCGTTCCGGTGGGGCACCGGTTACGAGCGCACCGTCGAGTGCTTCACCAACACCATCCGTAACGCGCACGGCGGCACCCACCGCAAGGGTTTCGAGCGGGCCCTCGTCCGCGCGCTCGCCGACGCGATCCGTAACACCCGCGGCCTGCTCAAGGCCAAGGAGGAGCCGCCCACCCTGGACGACGTCCTGGAGGGGATGACGGCGGTGGTGCACGTGCGGATCCCCGAGCCGCAGTTCACCTCGCAGACCAAGGATGAGCTCTCCACCACCGGCATCACCAAGGTTCTCCAGTCCCTGGTCGACGCGCACATCAAGGCATGGCTGGAGGACCGGCGCACCAAGGCCGAGGCGCGCACGGTCCTGCAGAAGATCGTCGACGCCGCCCGGGTGCGGCTCACCCAGAAGCAGCAGAAGGACGCCGCTCGGCGCAAGACCGCCCTGGAGGGCGCGTCCATGCCGCCGAAGCTCGTCGACTGCCGGGCCACCGGCATCGATCGCAGCGAGCTGTTCATCGTCGAGGGTGACAGCGCCCTGGGCACGAGCCGGATGGCCCGTTCCTCGGAATACCAGGCGCTGCTGCCGATCCGCGGCAAGATCCTCAACGTGCAGAAGGCCAACCTCCAGCAGGTTCTGGACAATGCCGAGTGCGCGGCCATCGTGCAGGTCCTCGGCGCCGGCTCGGGGCGCACCTTCGACCTCTCCGCGCTGCGTTACGGCCGTGTGCTGATCATGGCCGACGCCGACGTGGACGGCGCCCACATCCGTACGCTGCTGATCACTCTGTTCGCCCGGTACATGCGCCCGCTGATCGAGGCCGGTCGGCTCTACGCGGCGATGCCGCCCCTACACAAGATCACCACCAAGGGGCGCAGTCCGCAGACGGTCTACACCTACACCCAGGCCGAGATGGAGACGACGGTCCGCAAGCTGGAGAAGGCCGGCAAGCAGATCGTCACGCCCATCCCGCGGTTCAAGGGTCTCGGTGAGATGGACGCCGACGAGTTGTGGGACACCACGATGAACCCGGCCACCCGGGCCGTCCGCCGGATCACCCTCGACGACGTCGACGCCGCCGAACGCATCCTCGAACTGCTGATGGGCGAGAAGGTCGAGCCGCGCCGCAACTGGCTCATCGACTCCGCCGACCGCGTCGACCGGGATGCGATCGACGCGTGAGCGAGCGACAGCGAGCGAATCTCGATACAGCGCGATGGTGTCTCACGCCGTTGCGAAGCAACGGCATGAGCGCCCGTTCCGTTCCAATGGAGAGCTGAGTCATGGCACGCCGTAAGGAAAACAAGGTCGACCTCTCCTCGTTCGACCAGGCCGGCGCGCGGGTCTTCGACAACCCGCTGGTCACCGAGGTTTCCGACTCCTACCTGGAGTACGCGTTCTCGGTCATCCACTCCCGCGCCCTGCCCGACGCCCGCGACGGCCTCAAGCCCGTGCACCGGCGCATCCTCTGGTCGATGTACGAGCAGGGCTACCGCCCCGACCGTGGGCACGTGAAGTCCGCCCGAATTGTCGGGGACTGTTTCGTCGCCGGCACACTCGTCTCCACACCTGATGGCCTGCGGCAGATCGAGAAGATTGAGGTCGGGGACCTCGTGCTGGACGGTGAGGGTGCATCGGTCCCGGTCACCGCCGTGTATCGAAACCCGACCTCCGACCTCGTTCGCCTCACCTGGAGTAATGGGCACACGATGCTCGTCACCCCAGGCCAACGCTTCCGGGTGGTCGCGGACGACCTCTCGGTGCAGTGGGCCGAGGCTCGGGATCTGGCGGGACGCCTTTCGCTGGCCTACGGGAGCCGTCGTAGCGAGGTGTCGACGCAACCTGGCAACGTCTACGACTACGTGCGCGGACTGCTGGTAGCCGAGGGCTTCCCGGCCGACCGGAATCGCGCAGCGGACGGCCGGGTTCGGATCCACATGTGTGACATCGAGCCGCTCGATGTCGCTCACGGCTGGGCCATCGCCAGTGGGGTGAACGTCTCCCGAGGTAAGCGCGAGGCGCGCAACCCCCTCCATCGCGACCAGCACATTCTGACCTTCAGTCGGCACGAAGGGCTGCTGGAGGCCACGGAACCGCTCAGCCGCGACAAGTACGTTCCCCGTGACATCGTCGAGAACCGATCGGCGTGGGCACCGTTCCTCGCTGGCTTCTTCGACGGAGACGGTTACGTCCGTAAGCGCTTCAGGGAGATCGTCTTCGTCAGCACGAGCGAGGTGCTGGTACGGCAGATCTACGCCATGCTCGCCGACCTTGGGCTGCATGGGCATCATTGGATCAGCGGTCGTGCCTCCGCCGGTAACCCACTCTTTGGCCTATCGGTCTCCGGGCGGGACGCCGCAGAGCTTGCCCGTTTGCTGTTGCCCTGGGTGCGGACCGGATACAAGCACGATGGCTTGCAGCGGGTTACCGATATCGGCTACGAGTACAGCGGCAAGCAGGGCGACGACCGGTTGCCGTACGGTCCGGTCGTCGCGGAGTTCACGGCCGCGCACCAGGGCGGCGGGTGGTTCCGGGACCAAGACGGCCAGGCGTTTCGCGCCTCGCTCTCGGCGAGCGGCGGACCGAAGGTACGGTACGGCAAGGACCGCAATGGCGTAGCGCTTGCGGACCGGTCGTTCCAGTTGGAGCGTGCGGTCCGGGACGGTTGGATCGACAAACTCCACCGCCTCGGCTCTCCACTCGCAGCTCGACTGGAAGCGTTGGTCGGGAGCTCGTTTCTCCGAGTCACCTCGGTCGAGGAGGTGTCACCTGACGTTACGTACGACATTCAGGTTGGCAGTGACGAGCACGCGTTCGTCGCCGAGGGCTACGTCGTTCACAACTGCATGGGAAAGTACCATCCGCACGGCGACACGGCGATCTACGACGCGATGGTCCGCCTCGCGCAGGACTTCTCGCTCAACGTGCCCCTCATCGACGGGCATGGAAATTTTGGATCTCCAGACGACGGCCCGGCTGCCAGCCGTTACACCGAAGCCCGAATGTCCCGCGAGGCCATGCTGCTCGTCGGTGAGCTGGGCGAGGACACCGTCGACGTCGAACCCAACTACGACGGGTCGCTGACCCAGCCGACAGTGCTGCCGGCGGCCTTTCCCAACCTGCTGGTCAACGGCGCGTCCGGGATCGCGGTCGGGATGGCCACCAACATGATCCCGCACAACCTGGCAGAGGTCGTCTCCGCGGCCCGCTGGCTGATCAACCACCCGGACGCCACTCTGGACAAACTCATGGAGTTCGTCCCCGGCCCCGACCTGCCCACCGGTGGGGTGCTGCTCGGCCTGGACGAGGTGCGCCGGGCGTACGAGACCGGCCGCGGCGTGGTGCGGATGCGCGGCAAGGTGGAGATCGGCCCGATCGAGGGCAGCCGGGGCCGTCAGGCGATCACCGTTGTCGAGCTGCCCTACGGTGTCGGCGCGGAGAAGGTCATCGCCGCGATCACCAACGAGGTCACCAAGACCAAGCGGCTGACCGGCATCGCGGACGTCAAGGACCTCACCGACCGGGAGAGCGGCACCCGGCTCGTCGTGGAGTGCAAGGTCGGAGTCAACCCACAGGCGTTGCTGGCCGACCTCTACCGGTTGACCCCGCTGGAGCAGTCGTTCGGCGTCAACAACCTGGTCCTGGTCGACGGGCAGCCGCGCACGCTGGGCCTCAAGGCGCTGCTGGAGGTCTTCCTGGCCCACCGGTACGAGGTGGTCACCCGGCGCACCTCGTACCGTCGGCGCAAGCGTCAGGAGCGGCTGCACCTGGTCGACGGTCTGCTGATCGCGCTGTTGGACATCGACGAGGTGGTCCGGCTGATCCGGGGCAGCGATGACGCGCAGGCAGCGAAGGACGGGCTGATGAGCAGGTTCGGCCTCTCCGACATCCAGGCCACCTACATCCTGGACACTCCGTTGCGCCGGCTGACCAAGTTCGACCGGATCGAGCTGGAGGCCGAGCAGGAGCGGCTGCGCTCCGAGATCGCCGAGCTGAGCAAGATCCTCGACGACGAGCGGGTGCTCAGGAAGGTCGTCTCCGACGAGCTGGCGGCCGTGGTCAAGCAGTTCAGCACCGAACGTCGTACGACGCTTGTCGACGGTGACCTCAAGGAGGTCTTGGCCGCGTCCGCGCCGGCCGGCCCGCTGGAGGTCGCCGACGACCCGTGCCAGGTGATCCTCTCCGCGACCGGGCTGGTCGCCCGGACCGCGGCCGAGTCGGAGGAGAGCTCCGAAGGGCGCCGACGCAACGGCCGGGTCAAGCACGACACGGTACGCGCCATCGTGCACTCCACCGCCCGTGGTCGGGTGCTGCTGTTGACCAGCGCCGGTCGGGCGTTCAAGGTCGACGTCCTGCCGCTGCCGGTGCTGCCCGAGCAGGCGGGCACCGTGTCACTGCGTGGTGGTATGTCCGCGGCCGAGCTGGTGCCGTTGGCGGCGGGGGAGACCGTCGTCGGCCTGGCCCCGCTCGGCGGGCAGGCGGAGGGCTCACCGGGGCTGGCGTTGGGCACCCGACAGGGCGCGGTGAAGATCTGCTCACCGGAGTGGCCGGTGCGCTCGGACGAGTTCGAGGTGATCGGTCTGCGCGACGGTGACGAGGTGGTCGGGGCGACCTGGCTGACCGACGGCACCGAGACGCTGACCTTCGTCACCTCGGAGGCGTCGCTGTTGCGCTTCCCCGCCGGGCTGGTGCGGCCGCAGGGCCTCAAGGGCGGCGGTATGGCCGGCATCAACCTGCCAGCCGGGGCGCGGGTCGCGTTCTTCGGCGCGGTGCGCACCGACGACCCGGGGCACGGCGAGCCGATGGTGGTCACCTCCACCGGCGCGACGGTCAAGGTGACGCCGTTCAAGGCGTACCCGGCAAAGGGCCGGGCGACCGGCGGCGTGCGCGCGCACCGCTTCCTCAAGGGTGAGACGGACGTGGCCGTCGCCTGGGTGGGCCCGCGACCGGTCGGCGCGACCGGCACCGGCGAGCCGGTCGAGCTGCCCGCTGCGGACCCACGCCGCGACGGCAGCGGCTTCGCGGTGATGCTCGGCCCAACGGTGGTAGGCCACCTGATCGAACGCGACTGACCCCGTTGTCGTGCCGCCCCGGGGGCACGCCGGGGCGTGTCCGGCCCCAAGATCTGCACAACGTGGGGGAAGTTGCTGCTTCCGGGATGCCACAGGCAGCAGTTTCCCTAGCTGTGCGGATCTTGACGGTCGAGCCGCCGAAGATCGTGCTCGATCCAGGAAGTAGTGGTTTCACCGGCGCGGTGATGCCACTCGATCCTGGATCAAGCACAATCATGCGCAGTGGGGCGTCCGCCGGCGCGGTATGGTGGTGGCCTCTGTTGTCGGTGAGGGTCCGGGTGCACCGCGAAGCACCCCTCAACATGATTTCTTCTTTGTCCGGCGGAGTCGCCGGCGCGGCGTGAGCGCCGCCATCCGGGTCCGGCCGAGGCGTGAGTTACGTGCCGCCCGCCGTCCCCGGCCACACCGCTGTTGGGGCCACCTGATCGCCGCGCCACTCTGGCCGCTGCACGGCGCGAACCTGGGCACCCTGTTGCGTACGTGCGACGCGGTCGGCGCCTGCCTCGCCGTGCCGCCGTTCCGTTGGGTGGACGAAGCCGTCGCCCGGGGCAACACGCTGCGCCAGCCGGGCTGCGTCCACCGGGTCGGCAGTCCGCTGCGCTGGCTGGCCGCCGAACGGGCCGCCGGTGCCCGGGTCCTCGGGGTGGAGTTGGCCGACGAGGCCGTCCGGCTCGGTGATCTGCCCGCCGCTCGGAGCCGTACCGTGGTGCTGTTGGGCCACGAGGCGACGGGCATCCCGCCCGAGGCGCTCGACCAGCTGGACGCGGCGGTGGAGATTCCCATGGTCGGCCACGGCCACAGCCTGAACGTCGCCGTCGCCGGCTCCCTGGTCCTCTACAAACTAGCCGGCCTCCTCTAGCTTGATCTTTAACCTGTGCGGCGTGGCCTTGGGGTATTCGAAGTGTTCGTTTTCTTTGTGTCGCGTTTCGGTTTTGTGCTGGTGGCGGTGGTG
>NZ_JBEYSL010000263.1:0-9225 GCF_040642735.1 Micromonospora sp. NPDC047753
TGCGCTGAACTGGCCGAGGACGACCTCGGCCACGGCCACGGCGGACAGGCTTTGCCACGCCCCACACCGTATCCCGATGGTGCGACAGCTCCTGGGTTTGGAGGCCAACGGCTGCGGTCGCGGGACCGATGAACGCCGACCGGACCGCGTTGTGGATTCTGGGTGAGGCAGCCGTTCTGGGGCGAAGATCATTGGGCACAATCCGGCACAACTGGGACCGGCAAGCCGTGTCAAGCATCGAGAGTCGTTGGCGATGGTTGCGCAGGTCAACCTGGCGATCGGTCCAATAGGGGATGATCTATTAGAGTCGAAAGTGTAAGGGGTTTAGATCCCCTGGGTTATCGGTCGCCGCGCTGTTCGTGCAGGGCGATGAGGGCTGCTTCGACTCGTAGTCCCACACCCGTCAGCACGAGCAGGCTGGCCAGGACGTAGCCGCCGGTTTGAGGGTTCTCCGGGCTGACCATCAGCAGGGCGATCAGCAGGCCGGCTCCGAGCGCTACGTTGCCGCCGACTCGGGCTGATCCGCTGCGGGTGTACCGGAGATCCATGTCGCTCACCCTAGCGAGGGGATCGAGTCCCAGGGTGCCCCGAAATCGCAGGCTCGGGTCGGTCCCTGCCCGACGCGAATCGCGCCAAGATCATCCCGTTTTCGGGCCGTTCAACGAGAGCCAGCAGTGACCATCGTTGACGATCCATGTCAGGTCTAGCAGCAGCTCAGACACTCGGTCGCCCGGTTTGGTTGCCTACGCCCCTAGGCTAGATCAATACCGCTGGAAGTAGCGCCCAAAGGCGAGTGTTCTGCGCGACCAGCCCGTCCAGCCACCGATCCTTGGTCTAGGTAGATCGCGTCGAAGTTAGATCCCATCTAGCTGCGAAGGATCGGTTCGGTTTGGCGTCGGATGGATCTTCGTCGTGTGGTGCGGCGGTGCGTGTGCGCCAGCGGTCGGATACTGGTCTGGTGACAGAGGAGCAGGTTGCCGAGCCGACGCGGTGGACGATTCACGGTGAGCGGGTGGTGGATGGCAGCCGGCGGGCGCGGTTGAGCATCGCCGACGTGGAGCTGCCGGACGGGGTCCGTTTCGAGCAGTACGTGATCCGGACGCCCCGGTCAGCCATGGTTGCGGTGCTTGACGAGCAGGAGCGCCTGCTGCTGATGCGGCGGCACCGGTTCGTGTTCGACAGGTGGGTGTGGGAGCTGCCTGGGGGTTATGTCGACGACGGCGAGCAGCCGGCGAGCTGTGCGGTCCGGGAGGTCGAAGAGGAGACCGGGTGGCGTCCGGGTGCGGTGGAGCCGATGCTGTCGTTCCAGCCGTGGGTGGCGACCGCGGACGCGGAGAATCTGTTGTTCCTTGCGCGCGAGGCGACACATATCGGTTCGCCGGTGGACGTCAACGAGGCCGAGCGGGTGGCCTGGGTGCCGTTGACGGAAGCGCGGGACCTCGTGTCTCGGGGTGAGATCGTGGGATCGGGCACGGTGATCGCGGTGTTGGAGCTGGTCGCGCGCAAAGCCCGGGGCGAGCTGTAGTCAGCGGCGTTGACCGAGGGTCACGTCGACACGGTTGATGAAGTGTCGGACGGTTGGCCGGCGGCGGTGCGCTGTGAGTTTGGTTTGCAGGTCGCGTAGGTACCGGACGGCTCGGGCTGATCGCAGTTGAGAGGTCAGCGTGAGGGCTTTGGCCCCGATGACGCTGGCGCGATCGGGCTCGCCGTTGTGGGCGTGGATGGATGCGAGGAGAGTGAGATTGAAGGCCTTTCCGCGTACGTAGCGTTCGTCCATCTGCAGGGAGCGGGCGGTGAAGCGTTCGGCCTGCTGGTAACGGCCGAGGGCATGGAAGCAGTGGCCGAACTTGGCTGACAGGTACGCCTCGTCGAAGTAGCCGAGCCATTGCGGGTCGCTGCTGCGATCGGCCCGGTCGAGGGTCTGTTCTGCCTGGTGCAGTGCGGTGGTGCAGGCGCGTTCGTCGCGTGCGGCGGCGTGGGCATGAGCTTCCATGACCAGCGCCTCGGCGGTCAGCACTGCGAGGCCGGCGCGTTGTGCCGCCTGCCGTGCGGCGCGAGCGAGGTCGACGCCGCTGGCGTTGTGACCGAGGTAGGTGGCTTGGTGGCTCATCGCGGCGAGGATTTCGGCGCCAAGCCCAGCGTCGTCGGCAGCTTGGGCGAGGTTGAGGGCGTGGGTGAGGTAGCGCTGAGCGAGGCCGTGTTCGGCCGTGTCGTATGCCTGCCAACCGGCGAGCTGAGTCAGTTCGGCGACGGCGGCCAAGAGCTTTCGGCCAGTCGCCGGATCGTAGCGGCCCTCGCTCAGCAGGGGCGTGACCTCGCGGTTGAGGTAGCGGGCGAGGGTTTCGCGGGCGTGGCCGCCCCCATGCTGGTTGTCGAGTCGCCGGTAGGTGAAGGTCATCTCGCGGATGGTGTCGATGTCGGGTTGACCGACTGAGCGGTGACCTTTCTGTGTGACGGGTTGAGTCGTGGGGGCGGTGAACCAGCGCAGCGCCGGCAGGGTGTAGCCAGCGGAGCTGAACACTGTCTGACGGAGCATGTCTCGGCGGTTCACATCGCCTTCCCACAACTGCGTGGCGGCGCGGACGTCCTCACGCCAGGATCGGTCATTTGGCACGTCACCCCTAGGGCTGCCGGGGATGGGGTGACGTTCTTGGTGGCGCGGTGCGAGGCCGAGCGACATCCGGACCTGGTCCGGCATACCGCAGCCGTCGGCGATCCGCTCCAGCACGTCGATGGAGGTGACCTTCCGGCCCGCGATCACTCGGCTGACATAGCCCTGTTCCAGGCCGACCACGGCCCCGATGCGCGTCTGACTAGCCCCCGTATGCCGGGCAAGCAGCCGGAACAGAGTGCCGATGTCGCGGACACGTACTGCGCTCCTGACGTCCTCCCGCACCCAGAAGCCGTCCGGAGTCTGAAGATGGTCGACTAGCACAACCGGTCCTACCCGTCGTCGACTGACTACGCATCGTGCTCAACCTGGAGCCTAGGTATGGTGCCCGCGCAGGTCGAGCCGCTTATGTCACCGTGACATGGCTAGCGGACATGGCCCAGAGGCCGCAGCCGGCAGGACCGTCTTGGGCATGTTGTTCGATATCGGCAACCCACCGGTCGAGCCGCCTGATGGCTGCCGCCACCGGCTGCTGTGGCGTCTGTGCCGAGCACTGTGGGAAGACCACCGCCCCGACCACTACCTCATCGTCGGCCGCGTCCACGACGACCAACTTGTGTCGTGCCGCCTGGCACGTCTCGCCGTGGAAGGCCTGCGAACTGCTAGCGGTGAGCAGTCCGCCGCGTCACAGCTGTGGCTCGATATCGCCCGGAGCCGGATCGCCACGGGCGACCTCAACCGCACTGCCGTCATGGCGGAGGCAGATTGGCACCGTAGCCGTTCAGGCCTGACGGAGTGAGGATGGCTGTTATTCACGGCCTGGCGGCCCTCATCGACCACGCCCAGGCTCAAGTCGCCGCTGCCGACGAACTCCTAGACCGCCACGACGAGGTCGGGCTCGACCTGTGCCGATGCGGCCGGCCGCATCCCTGCCTGGAGCGACTGGGGTGGCTCCAGAGGCGGGCGCACTTCGTACACCTCATTGGCGACCTACGGTGACCGCCCACGGCCCGGTGCTGCCGATCTGGACCTGCGGAGGCTGCAATGCGGCCTGGCCCTGCCGAACCCGACAGCAAGAACTACGCGCTGAGTACGAGGGCGCAGCCGTCTCCCTGGCGCTCTACATGGGTGCTCAACTGGTCTGCGCCTCGCGAGACCTGACCTGGGTGCCGGCGGGGGTTCTGCACCGTCGCTTCCTGGGTTGGACCCGGTGAGCATCTTCGGTGGCGGCGGTCAGAGGCTGGCGATGAGGAGTCCGCACACGGCCAGTGGAAGCACCGCGGACAGGCTGCCCAGCATGGCCGCCGAGCGGATCCGGGTACGGGCGATGAGGATCGCGAGCATGGCCAGGCTGACCAGCAGCGCGAGGAACAGCGCGGGCGTTCACCGCTGCGAGAGCGGGGCCAGCCCTCAAGGGCTTCGGCGCGGAAGCAGTAGAAGCGTCACGGCCTCTGCCTGCGGCAGAACAGGGTGTGCCCGCTGCTGCCCTCGGGGACGAAATCCTCGGCGATGATTGCCAGCCCTGCCTGTTGTAGCCATGAGCGGTAACTGGCGGCGTCGCCTTGGCTCCACCACATGGTGGCGTTGCCATCGAGCCAGTTGTCCCTGTGCACCACGACCGTCGCGGGCGTCGACGGTGATCGTCGTCGATCCCTAGGGTGTTCTGATGTCGGCGGTTAACCTGCGGCGGTCGGCGCGTGCGGTCGTCCTCGATGAGGACGACCACGTTCTGCTGCTCAGACTCGCCATTCCCGATCCAGCGGGCACGATCGCCGTTTGGATCACTCCCGGGGGTGGTGTCGAGGACGGCGAGACGCCATTGGCCGCCCTGCGGCGAGAGCTTCGCGAAGAGGTCGGTCTTGCTCTCGATGTCGACCCGCCTCAGGTCTGGCACCAGGAGATCGTCGCCGCCGGGTTCGCGCCCGGCCACGATGGCGTGGTGAACGACTACTTCCTCGTTCGGACCGCGTCGTTCAGGCCGCGCGGTTCGATGAGCGATGAGGAGCTCGCGGCCGAGCACGTCATCGGCTGGCGTTGGTGGTCGCTGTCAGAGATCAGGGAGTACGTCGGCCCGGAACTGTTCTCGCCTCGCGATCTCGCCACGCCCTTGGCCGAATTGATCAGTGCCGGAGTGCCGGCCCAGCCCGTTGCGCTCGGCCTGTGAACCACACCCCTGCGGGATCAGTTGCGGCGTCGCCGGTCCCAGCGAAGGCTTCGACGCCTACGGCGGGCGGCGCAGGCTGGGCGTGAGGATCGGCCGTACCGCCGACGCGGAAGCGCGAGGCAGCGTGCTCTCATGACCGCGTGAATCTGACGTCACTGATCCGGGCCAGTAAGCGGCAATTCCTGTTCGGCGCGGTGATGTGGTGTATCGGCGCCCCGCTCATCTTCTACGCCCTCTTCCAAGGGATGCTCACGCTCTACTTCATGGGGTTGGCGACGATGGCCGTCGGCACTGGCATCGTCGCCAGGTGCCTGCGGCAGACGGCTGGAAAGTGACCATGCCGGACTCGCTGAACGTGTGGGCGGGCTGGGCCTGCGTCGGGTTGGCCCTGCTGTTCGCACTCAATGGGGTGCGGCTCCTGCGGGAGGAGCGGCATCGACGTCCGACGACCAACCGGCCATTCAGCGGACGTGAGCTGATGTGGGAGAGCGTCGCGATGGCGTTGCTGGGAACCGGCAATCTGATCGGCGGATCATGGGTGTTGCTCGTCATTCCGGCAGTGATCATCATGATGGTGCTCCTCGCGCGGCTGTTTGCCCGCTCAGGCGGTCGAAGGCGTCAGTCGCGCTAGCCGGGTTAAGCCACCCAGGCTGTCACGCCGGCCGCAGTCGAGCCGGCCGGCGACCGACCGGGTGTGCGACCCGGGCGGCTGACGGTGTCATGGAAGGGTGCGCACCATCGTGTCCGCGTCCTCGAAGGACTCGACAGTGCGGAACCCCTCGGCGGCGTACAGCCTTGCGGCGAAGTTCGCTCGCTCCACGCTCAGCGACACCGTCGGGGTAGCTGCGCGGACGTCGAGATCAGTCACTCCCGGAGCCTCACACACAAGATCGATACGGCCAATGCCATTCCATCTGCGGACCTGCTTGACGAGCATGTCGGTAAGTCGTAGCTTACGTTCGTGGTGACTTACGGAGCACATTCGGGCTGGGAGGCGCTCGGCGATCCAAGCCGGCTCGCCATCGTCCAGCGCCTGGCCGAGCGGCCCTGTGCCGTCGGGGAGTTGGCGGACGAGCTTCCGATCAGCCGACCGGCCGTGTCGCAGCACCTCAAGGTGCTCAAAAGTGCCGGCCTCGTCGTCGACCAGGCGATGGGAACCCGCCGGGTCTACCGGTTGAGTCCGGTGGGGTTGAGCGCGCTGCGGGACCAGCTCGACACCTTCTGGCGTCGAGCGCTCAACGGATATCAGGACGTCGTCGAAGAGACGGAGGAGAGTTCATGACGCAAGCAGCTACAGCGGTGGTGCGCCGCCAGATCGTCGTCAACGCACCGGTCGAGCGGGCCTTCACCGTGTTCGCCGAGCGGTTCGGCGACTTCAAGCCACCCGAGCACACCCTGCTCGACGTCCCGGTCACCGCTACCGTGTTCGAGCCCAGGGTCGGCGGGCACATCTACGACGTCGGGGCCGACGGCAGCGAGTGCCGGTGGGCGCGCATCCTCGCGTACGAGCCGCCGACCCGGATCGTCTTCAGCTGGGACATCGGACCGACCTGGCAGATCGAGACGAACCTGGCCCTCACCAGCGAGGTGGAGATCCGATTCGTGGCCGAGACCCCGTCTCGGACCCGGGTCGAGCTTGAGCACCGGAACATCGACCGACACGGCCCCGGCTGGGAGTCGCTTCGGGACGGCGTCGACACCGACACCGGGTGGCCGCTGTACCTCAGTCGTTACGGGTCCTTCTTCGGCGCCGACAGCTAGCGGCGCGCGAACCGCTCGACGGAGGGAAATTTTCGGTTCAGTGGGCTGCGGCGACGGTAATCGCTGGCACCGGATCGGTGCCGGCCAACCGGAGCCGGTGGGCTGACCGGAGGAGAAGGTGGTCCGGCGACGAGTCACTCGCCGGACCACCTCCAACCGTCAGAGGGGATAGGTGCGGGCGACCGTCAGCATCTCCGAGCTGTGCGACCCGACGACGCCGACGGCCGGCGGCCGGGGGCGGAAGCCGGGCAGCGCGTCCAACCCGTCACTGGCATCCATCGCCCGCAGCGCGACCTGCCCGGCGATCGGGCGCACTGTCAACACGACCTCGATGCCCTCCGCTGGCGGGGCGTGGAACACCAGCCCGAAGCCCCACTTCCCGGCGCGGGGCTCCACCGGCACCGACCGCCCCGCCACGTCGGCGCGCAGCACGGTGGCGGTCGACGTGTCGACGTGCAGGGTGGCGAGCCGGGCCACCCGCTGCGGGGTGAGCCGCAGCCGCAGCGTGCGCTCGCCGCCCGCGGTGGCGTCGGCCACCACCTCCAGCTTCGGCGCCGGCAGGTTCGCCGACTGCGCCGGTCCGGCCCGCAACTCACCGTCGCCGAGCCCGGGGAAGTCGTCGCCGACATCGGTGACCCCGTCCACGTAGCCGTCCGTCCACGGCTGCGGGTCGCTCTCGTGGCTGAGCCAACGGGCCTGGCCGGTGCCGGCGTCCAGGGCGTACATCAGGTGGGTGGGAGCGGGGTGGGCGGCGTCGAACCGGTCGACGCCCAGGCCGACCCCGGCGAGCACCACCGCCGCCACGGCGGCGGCGCCGGCCGGCAGCACCGCGAGCCGCCGGGCCCGCAGCGCGAGCAGACCACGCTGGCCGCCGGCCTGCGGGTGCAGCAGGTCGACCACCGGCAGGGCGACCAGGCCGAGCAGCACCGCGACCAGCGCGGCCACCCCGCCCATTGCCATCCCCAGCGCGGGGAAGAGCAGCACCACTGTGGGCAGCAGGATGACCACACCCACTGCCGCGGCGGCCGTCACCGCCACCACCGGCCACGGTCCGGTCTGCCGGGTACGCAGCGCGACGAGCCCGCCGAGGGCGCCGGCCAGCGCTGGCACTGTGGTGAGGTACGTCCCACCCGGTACCGCCACGGCGAGCAGCACCCCGAGCACTGCCAGCCAGGCCAGCCCGCCGACGGCCAGCGCGGCCGGGCCGATCCGGCGGCGGGTCAGCGCGTACCAGGTGAACAGGATGGCGGCGGCGAGCGCCAGGACGGCCAGCCGGTACCAGATCGGCCGGTACGGGTCGAGCAGTTCCGCGTACCCCGGTCGGATCGTGGTGATCGCCAGCCAGAGCAGTTGGGCGGCGACCGGCGCGGCGACGATCGGCACCAGGGCCAGCGCGAAGCCGGCGGCCAGCTGGCCGGTGCTGGCCCGGCCGCTGCGGCGGGTCAGCCAGCCCAGGGCGGCCACCAGTGCCACCGCGAGCAGGGCCAGCGGCAGTGTGAGCCAGCCGGGGTAGCGGACCAGCCCGCCGGGGACGGGGAAGTAGGTGGCGTCGTGCCCGGAGCGCAGGTCGGTCAGGTCGGTGCCACCGAACTCCCGGGCGAGGCCCAACGCGTTGTCCCCGTGCTGCTGGAGGCTGCCCCGGTCCATGGCGGCCGGGGTGTCCAACGGCGTGTGGTAGATCGCGCCCCCGTCGATGTACGCCGAGTTCAGCCCGACGAACTTCTGATCGAGGAAGGCGGTGAAGTCGGTGTCGTTGGGCAGCGCGCGGTAGATCTCCACAGCGAACGAGGTGCCGACCGGGTGTGGGGCGGCCCGGCCGAAGATGTCCACCAGCTTCGCGTTGTTCCGGGACGTCTCGAACATGATCACGGGCCCGGTGGAGCCCCGCGCCTCCAGGTTCAGCACGACACCGCCGTCGGCGGCCAGCGGGTGGCTGGCGGCGAACGCGGCCGCGCCGCAGAGGCACGCCTCCTCGGCGTCGGTCAGGACGAAGACGATGTCGTTGCGCGGCCGGGGGCCGGTGGTCAGCGCGCGGGCCACCTCCAGGATCGTCGACGTGCCGGCCGCGTCGTCGTTGCCGCCCGGCCCGGTCTGCACCGAGTCGTAGTGGGCGACCAGGAAGACCCGGCCCGTCGAGTCGGTGCCCGGCATCCGGGCCACCACGTTGCGGACCCGGGCCAGCGTCGCCCCTCCCGCCGCCCCGCTGAGCTGACCGGCCTCCGGTGCCACGGTGTCCTGCACCTCGGTCTCCAGGCCCAGCCCTCGCAACTGCTGCTCAAGGTGAGCGCGGACCTGCTCGTTGGCCGGGCTGCCGGCGACGTGCGACCGGGCGGCGATCACCTGGACGTCCTCGTACGCCCGGCCGGCGCTGAACGCGTCCGCCGGGGCGTCGGCCGACTTCGGGGCGGGGGTACGCAGGTCGAGCAGACTGCCGGCGCCGACGGCGGCCAGCGCGACCAGAGCCGCCGCGGCGGCCACGAGCCGCCGGCGCGGCCGGGTCAACGCGCGGTCGGCAGGGGGTACGCCCGGGACCGGACGGGGTGGCGTGCCCGTCGTGGACGGGGTGGTGGGTGCTCCCACGGGAACTCCTCGGGCCGCGGACTACTTCCGCATCCTCAACGTCGGCGCGGGCGGTCACCTCACCATCAAGGGCCTGACCATCAAGGGTGGACAGACCCTCGAACGCTAC
>NZ_JBEYSL010000264.1:0-9191 GCF_040642735.1 Micromonospora sp. NPDC047753
CCGCTCCAAGTTGGAGTACACCCCGCTCGCCACCCGCTTCCTCGCCGCCGAGTTCACGATCAGCGAACTGCGCGCCGTCTACGAGACGGTCTGGGGGCACCCGCTGCACGCCGGCAACTTCCACCGCAAGGTGCTCTCCGTGCCGGGCTTCGTGGAGAGCACCGGCGCCAGCACCGAGCGCGGTGGTGCCCGGGGCGGCCCGCGCGCCCGCCTCTACCGGGCCGGCGACGCCCGCCTGCTGCACCCGGCGCTGCTGCGCCCCGCCCGCGAGGAGACGGTGCGGTGAGGGCCACCGAGGCAATCCACCTGGTCGCGGCCGCCCGCACCGACGCGGACCTGTTCGGCGCCGACCAGCCGGCCCGCCGCTACCGCGAGCTGGTCGCGGCCCTGCACCCCGACCGCCTGCCGACCGACCCGTCGGTACGCGCCGAAGCCATCGACGCGTTCATCCACGTCACCACCCGGTGGCAGGCACGGCAGACCACAGTCCTCGGCGGCTACCGGCTCGGCACGCCAACCCACTCGGGTGACCTCGCCGACCTCTACGACGTCGGCGACGACCGGTTGCTGAAGCTCCCCCGACGGCCCACCGACAACGACCTGATGGCCCGCGAGGCGCACGCCCTGCGCACCATCGCCGAGCGCGGCGACCCGCGCTACCTGCCGTACGTGCCCCGGCTGGTCGACGAGTTCCGGCACCGCGACGCCGGCACCGGCGCGGAACGGCGGATCAACGTGCTCGCCACCGCACCCGGCCTGCACGACCTCGACGAGGTGCGGCGCGCGTACCCCGACGGGCTGGACGCCCGGGATGTCGCCTGGATGTGGCGGCGGCTGCTGGTCGTGCTCGGCCTGGCCCACCGGGCGGGCGTGGTGCACGGCGCGGTAGTGCCCCGACACGTGCTGATCGAGCCGGACGCCCACGGCGTGGTGCTGATCGACTGGTGCTTCTCCGCGGCTGTCGGCAGCACCATCCCGGCGGTGGTCCCCGGCCACGGCTGGGACCCGGAGGAAGTCCTCAAGAAGCAGCCGTGCGGGCCGGGCACCGACATCGCGATGGCCAGCCACTGCATGAGCTGGCTGATGGGCCCGCGCGCGCCCCGCGAGCTGCACACCTTCGCGCAGGGCTGCCGGCAACGGTCCCTGGGCGCCCGGCCCGACGACGCCTGGCGCCTGCTGCGCGAACTCGACCAGGTGCTGGACCGGCTCTACGGGCCACGCACCTTCCGACCCTTCACCCTCACCCCCTAAGGAGCTGTCATGGGCAGTGGAATCTGGTCCACCGACGTGTACGACGCAGCCGACCGCTACCGCCGGTCCACCGGCAGGAGCGCCTTCTCCTACAGCGACAGTGGGGCGCGCACAGTGCACCCCGCGCTCGACCCCAGGGACGCGACCCGCGAGAGCCGCGACTCCGCCGAGCACCCCCGGTCGACCCCCGTCGCGGTGCTCTTCGACGTGACCGGCTCGATGCGCACGGTGCCGCGGGTCCTGCAGACCAAGCTGCCGCAACTGCTCGGGCTGCTGCAACGGCAGGGCTACGCCAGCGACCCGCAGATCATGTTCGGTGCCATCGGCGACGCCACCTGCGACCGGGTGCCGTTGCAGGTGGGCCAGTTCGAGTCGGACAACCGGATGGACGACGACCTCGGCCGGATCGTGCTGGAGGGCGGTGGCGGCGGACAGATGAGCGAGTCGTACGAACTGGCCATGTACTTCATGGCCCGGCACACGGTCACCGACAACTGGGAGAAGCGCGGCCGGCGCGGCTACCTGTTCATCATCGGCGACGAGCTGGCGTACCAGCGGGTGAAGGCCCGGGAGGTGGCCGGCCTGATCGGGGACGACCTCTCCGAGGACGTGCCGCTGCGGCAGGTCGTCGACGAGGTGACCCGCCGCTGGGACACCTACTACCTGCTCCCCACCGGCAGCCACTACTCCGGCAACGCCACGGTGCTCGACTTCTGGCGGGACCTGCTCGGGCAGAACACCGTCGTGCTCGACGACCTCGACGCGGTCTGCGAGACCATCGCGCTCACCATCGGCCTCGGCGAGCAGGCCATCGACCTGGACGAGGGCCTGCGTGACCTGGACCGCGCCGGCTCCAGCGCCACCGGGACCGTGTCGAAGGCGCTGGCCCGCCTCGGTCGGGGACGGCGGGCCGAGGTGTCGACGCTGCCGACGTTCACCGACACGGCCAGCGGGGTGACCCGGCTGTGAACCACGTGGCGGTGGTCGACCTCGGCTACGGCGACGCCGGCAAGGGCACCGTTGTGGACTGGCTCTGCGCCACCCGTCCCGTGCACACGGTGGTCCGCTTCAACGGGGGCGCGCAGGCGGCACACAACGTCGTGCTGCGCGACGGGCGGCACCACACGTTCGCGCAGTTCGGCGCCGGCACCTTCCATCCCGGTGTGCGTACGCACCTGTCCCGGCACGTGGTGGTGGACCCGCTGGCGATGGCCGCCGAGGCCGACCACCTCGCCACTGTCGGGGTGCCCGACGCGCTCGACCGGCTGACCGTCGACGGGGACGCACTGCTCGCCACCCCGTACCACCGGGCCGCCAACCGGGCCCGCGAGATCGCCCGGGGAGCCGACCGGCACGGCTCCTGCGGGCTGGGGGTGGGCGAGGCCGTCGCGTACGGTCTCGCCCATCCCGACGACGCGCCCCGGGTCGCCGACTGCCACCACCCGGCACTGCTGCGCCGCAGGCTGACCATCCTGCGGGACCGGCTGACCGCCGAGCTGGGCCCGCTGGACGCGCCACCGATCGAGGACTGCCTGCCCGCGTACATCGGGTTCGCCGACCGGGTCGCCATCGTCGACGGCAGTTGGCTCGCCGGGGCGCTGCGCACCGGGACCTGCGTCTTCGAGGGCGCGCAGGGGGTGCTGCTCGACGAGTGGCACGGCTTCCACCCGTACACCACCTGGAGCACCACGACGTTCGCCAACGTCGACAGCCTGCTCGCCGAGGCGGGCCGACCCGGGGACGTGACCCGGATCGGGGTGCTCCGCGTCGTCACCACCCGGCACGGGCACGGCCCCTTGGTGACCGAGGACAGCAGCCTGCCGTTCGCCGACGCGCACAACGCCACGAACCCGTGGCAGGGCCGGTTCCGGTTCGGCCACTTCGACGCGGTCGCCCACCGGTACGCCCTCGCCGCGGCCGGCGGCGTCGACGGCCTGGCCCTTACCCACCTCGACCTGACCGGCCCCGACCTGCGGATCTGCCGCCGCTACGACACCACCGACCGGCTCACCCCGGGCCCGCCCGGCGACCTGGACCGGCAGGCCGCGCTCACCGCCCGCC
This sequence comes from Micromonospora sp. NPDC047753, assembly GCF_040642735.1. NCBI lineage: Bacteria > Bacillati > Actinomycetota > Actinomycetes > Micromonosporales > Micromonosporaceae > Micromonospora > Micromonospora sp. NPDC047753. The sequence continues at coordinate 3,313 of NZ_JBEYSL010000264.1, forward strand.
TGCTGCGTTCGCGCCCGGTGTACGACGACCCACCGGCGGACTGGGCCGAGGCGGTACGCGCGGAGCTGGGCACCCCGGTGGTGCTGACCTCGCACGGCCCCACCGCCGACGACAAGACCCGGTGCGGCCCACTGCTGGCCCCACCGGCCCTGGTCCGCGCCAACTGACAACTCGGGGCCGAAGGCCTGTGATCCGGCGACTCGCCCACCGGGCAGGTCGCGCCCGGCAAGCATGGGGGAATGGACGCCCTCCTCGACCTCCTCCGTGGGACGGTCACGTCGCCGTGGGTCTACCTGGTGATCTTCGGGCTCACCGCGGTCGACGCGTTCTTCCCCGCGGTGCCGGGCGAGGCGGCGGTGATCACCGCCGGGGTGCTCTCGGCGAGCGCCGGGCACCCCAGCCTGACCCTGGTGATCGTCAGCGCCGCCGTGGGCGCGCTGGTCGGCGACCATATCTCGTACGCCATCGGAAAGGGCGGAGGTGCCCGCCGGCTGGCCCGCCTGCCCGACGGCAGCCGCCGGCGGGCCAGCTCCGAGTGGGCCCGGCGGGCGGTGGACAGGCGCGGCGGGATGATCCTGACCACCAGCCGGTACGTGCCGGGCGGGCGGACCGCCGTCACCCTCACCATGGGCGCGGTGGGCTATCCCCGCCGGTCGTTCCTGCTGTACGACAGCATCGCGACGATCACCTGGGCGCTGTACTGCGGGCTGCTCGGCTACTTCGGCGGGCTGGCCTTCGAACGTGACCCGGTGAAGGGCGTGCTGGTCGGGGTGGGGGTCTCGCTGGTCGTCACGTTCGGGCTGGAGGGGATTCGGTGGCTGCGCCGCCAGGCGCACCGACGCGCCGCCGCTCGACGCTGACGGGCACACCCGTCACAGCAGGTCGGCGTCGTACACCAGGATGGCCAGCTGCACCCGGTTGCCCGCGTGGAGTTTCGCCAGCGCCCGGCTGACGTGTGCCTTGACGGTGGCCTCGCTCATCGTCAGCCGCCGGGCGATCTCCGCGTTGCCGCGCCCGCGCGCCACCTCCCGGACGATCGCCAGCTCCCGCTCGGTCAGCGGTGCGAGCCGCTCACGGGCCGCCTCCCGGCGGGCCGGACCGCGCTCGGCGAACGAGCTGATGAGGCGCCGGGTCACCGTCGGGGCGAGCATCGCGTTCCCGGCGGCCACCGTGCGGACGGCGGCGGCCAGCTCGCGGGGCGGGGTGTCCTTGAGCAGGAAGCCGACCGCGCCGGCACGTAGCGCGCGGTGCACGTACTCGTCGAGGTCGAAGGTGGTCAACATGATCACCTTTGGGCCGACGGCGACCACGTCGGGCGCCACGGTCAGCCCGTCGACGCCCGGCATCCGCACGTCGAGCAGCACCACGTCGGGGCGTAACCGCTGGGCCTGCTCCAGCGCGCCGGCACCGTCGGCTGCCTCACCGACGACAGTGATGTCCTCCGCCGCCTCGAGGATCAGCCGCAGCCCGGCCCGAACCAACTGCTCGTCGTCGACCACCACGACCCGGATCACGTCGCACCCGCCAGCGGAATCAGGGCCCGGACCAGGAAGCCGTCGTCCACCGGAGCTGCCTCCAACCGGCCGCCGAGCAGCTCCACCCGCTCGCGCAGCCCGAGCAGCCCCTGCCCGGCACCCGGCAACGCCGACCCGCCCTCGGACGGGCCGTTACGGACCAGCACCTCCAGCCCGTCGGGCAGGTAGCGCAGGCAGACGGTCGTCTCGGCGTCGGCCGCGTGCTTGCGAACGTTGGTCAGCGCCTCACGGACCACCCGGTACGCGGTACGCCCCAGCGTCGTTGGAAGTGCCCTCGGCACACCCTCGTCCTGCCGGGACACCCGCAGCCCGGCGGCACGGGACTCCCCGATCAACTCATCCAACGTGTCCAGCCCCCGCTCCGGCGTCACGGTCGGGTCGGCCTGGCGCAGCACACCCAGCACCTCGCGCAGGTCGGTGAGCGCCTGCCGGCCGGTCGTCCGGATCAGCGCGGCGGCCTCGACGGTGGCCGGGTCCGCGGCGGTCACCTCCAGCGCCCCGGCGTGCACCACCATCAACGAGACCCGGTGTGCCACCACGTCGTGCATCTCCCGGGCGATCCGGGTCCGTTCCTCGGCGCGGACCCGGTCGGCGCGGGCCTCCTGCTCGCGTTCCAGCCGCTCGGCCCGGTCCCGCAGGGCGGCGAGCGTGTCCTGACGGGCCCGCACCCACAGGCCGAAGATCAACGGAAGCCCCACCAGGCCAGCGGCGAGCAGCAGCACGTTGCCGGTGCTGGCGGTGGTGATCCGGCGTACGCCACCCACCGCCAGCCCGACCAGCACCCCGCCGGTCAGCACCCCCGCCGCACCGGCGAGGTACCCGGCGAGTTGGCGACCTCGCAACCGCAGACCCGCCTGGTATGAGGCCAGCACCCCGGCCGCCGCCGCGGCGAGCACCAGCCAGCCGACCGCCGCGGCCAGGAACAACGGCCAGCGGCGGGTCCGGACCGTGCCGGCGGCCCAGGCCGAGCCCAGTGCGATCAGCAGCACGACCATGCTCGGCAGCGGCGAGCGGACCCCGATGTCACCGGTCGCGCTGGCCCACACGGCTGCGGCGACCAGGACGGCGAGCAGCGGCGGGGCGTACCGATGGACGACCCGCCGGAGGGCGACGGCGCTGGAGGCCACGCAGCGAGCCTAGGGCCCAGCCGACGCATCGGGCCGCCCCGCAGCGCCGTACCCGGGTGAGGTGGGGGATGACCCCGATGCACAGTCCGGGCCGGCCGCTACCTAAGTAGTGCCGCCCACCTGACCACTGGCCGATGTCGGGAGCCGCCGCCCCGACCAGCATCGGGATCATGGATCTGCTCGACCTGCTGCACGACACGATGTCCTCGCCCTGGGTGTACCTGGCGATCTTCGCGATCGCGGTGCTCGACGGCTTCTTCCCGGTGGTGCCGAGCGAGACGGCGGTGATCACCGCGGGGGTGTTCGCGGCCTCTGGAGCGCCGTACCTGCCGGCGGTGATCCTGGTGGCCGCCGCCGGGGCGCTGGTCGGGGACCACATCTCGTACGCCATCGGGCGGGGCGGCGGCACCCGGCTGCTCGACCGGCTGCCGCCCGACGGTCGACGCCGGGCCGCCATCGACCGGGCCCGTCGGGGGATCGCCACCCGGGGCGGCCTGATCCTCACCGTGGCCCGCTACATCCCCGGCGGCCGGACCGCCGTCACCCTCACCATGGGTGCGGTGCGCTATCCCCGGCGACGGTTCCTCGCCTTCGACGCGCTGGCCGCCAGCTCGTGGGGGCTCTACTCCGCGCTGGTCGGGTACGTCGGTGGGCTCGCCTTCGAGCAGGACCCGCTGCGTGGTCTCCTGCTCGGTCTGGGCCTCGCCCTGACGGTGACGGTGGTCGTCGAGGTGGTCCGTTGGCTCCGCAACCGCCGCCGTACGGCGCGGGCCGGCGAGCCGGGCACCGACGCTCTTTCCGCCGGGGCCGTCAGGCGGCCGGCGGACGCCAGGTGACGCCGTGCAGCAGTTGGGCGGCGCCGAGCCAGGCGACGTTCATCATCCGGGTGGCCGTCTTCTCCGGGTCGGCGTCCGGGTGGTCCGCGAGCCAGTCAGCCAACGACTCGGTCGCGCCGACCAGGGCGTACGCGACGACCTCCAGGTCGATGGCGGCGATCTCGCGGCCCTCGGCGCGCAGCGCGTGGTCGAGCATTCCGGCGACCACCTCGACCAGCCGGGCCCGCATGGTGGCCAACTCGCCGGCGAACGGCTGTTCGCCCCGGGCCTGCCGGTAGAGCACCGCCCAGCCGTCCCGGTAGGCGCCGACGAAGCCGAAGAACGCCCTCAGCCCGCGCCAGAGCCGCTCGTCGGCCGGCAGGTCGGGGGCCGCCGCCCCGGCGATGGCCTGCATCATCCGGGTGCCTTCCCGGTGCAGGCAGGCGACGAAGAGCTCCTCCTTGGTGCCGAGGTACGCGTACACCATGGGTTTGGAGATGCCGGCGTCCTCGGCGATCTCGTCCATGCTGGCGGCGTGGAAACCACGTCGGGAGAAGACCTTGACGGCCGCGTCGAGCATCTGCTGCTCGCGGACGGCGCGAGGCAGGCGCTTGAAGGCGGGGACGCTGGACACCTTGCGAGCATACCTACTCGTGCGTAGGGTTACGCACGAGTAGCCAATCTTCCGGAAGGCACACCTGATGACTGACTTCGACCCGGCCACCTTCGCCAACGTGGGCCCCAAGGAGTTCGCCCAGCTGGTCAAGTCCACCCCGGACGACAAGATCGCCCAGGTGATGTCCGGCGACATGCGCGACAAGGTCCTGGGTGAGGTGTTCGGCCGGATGCCGTCGCTGTTCCGCGCGGACCGGGCCGGCTCCACCAACGCGGTCATCCACTGGATCATCACCGGTCGCCCCGACGGCGGCAGCGACACCTACGAGGTGGTCATCGCCGACGGCACCTGCGTCGTGAACTCGACCCCGCAGCACGACCCGAAGCTGGCTCTCACCATGGGCCCGGTCGAGTTCCTGAAGATCGTCTCCGGTGGCGCCAACCCGGTGATGATGTTCATGACCGGCAAGTTGAAGGCGAAGGGCGACCTCGGCCTCGCCGCCAACATCGCCAACCTGTTCGACATCCCCAAGGCCTGACATGGCTGAGTTCTCGCTCGACCTGAACGAGGAACAGCGGGATCTACGCGACTGGGTGCACGGCTTCGCCGCCGAGGTCGTGCGCCCGGCCGCCGCCGAGTGGGACGAACGCGAGGACACCCCGTGGCCGGTGATCCAGGAAGCCGCCAAGGTCGGCCTCTACGGCTTCGAGTTCCTCGCCACCTGCTGGGCCGACCCGACCGGGCTCTCCCTTCCGATCGCCAGCGAGGAACTCTTCTGGGGTGACGCCGGCATCGGTATGAGCATCTTCGGCACCTCGCTCGCCGTCGCCGCCATCTACGGCGCCGGCACCCCGGACCAGATGGTCGAGTGGGTGCCGCAGTGCTTCGGCGACGTCGACTCACCGACCGTCGCCGCCTTCTGCACCAGCGAGCCGGAAGCCGGCTCCGACGTCGGCGCGATGCGCACCCGGGCCGTCTACGACGAGGCCACCGACGAGTGGGTGCTCACCGGCCAGAAGGCGTACGCCACGAACGGCGGCATCGCCGGAGTGCACGTGGTCACCGCCTCCGTCGACCCCGCGCTCGGCTCCCGGGGTCAGGCGGCGTTCGTCGTACCGCCCGGCACCCCCGGCCTGGCCGCCACCCGCAAGCTGCGCAAACTCGGCCTCCGCGCGTCACACACCGCCGACGTCTTCCTCGACGGGGTACGCGTACCCGGCCGCTGCCTCCTCGGCGGACGGGACGCCCTGCTGGAACGCCTCGACCGTGCCCGCTCCGGTCAGCGGTCCACCGGGCAGGCCGCGATGCGCACGTTCGAGCTGTCCCGACCCACCGTCGGCGCCCAGGCGCTCGGCGTGGCCCGGGCCGCCTACGAATACTCCCTCGACTACGCGAAGGACCGCGTCCAGTTCGGACGCCCGATCATCGAGAACCAGGGGGTCGCGTTCGCGCTGGCCGACATGCGGATGGAGATCGACGCGGCGCGGCTGCTGGTCTGGCGGGCCTCGTGGATGGGCCGCAACAACCGCCCGTTCACAGCGGGCGAAGGATCGATGTCCAAGCTCAAGGCCGGCGAGGTGGCCGTGTCGGTCACCGAGAAGGCAGTGCAACTGCTCGGCGGAGCCGGCTTCCTACGTGACCACCCGGTCGAGCGCTGGTACCGGGACGCCAAGATCTACACCATCTTCGAGCCGCCGGCTACCTCGCCGAGACCGCCCGGCAGGCCGGTCTGAGCGTCGAGCTCCAACCCATCCAGGAGATCGGCTGGGACGGCCGACGCTTCGTC
>NZ_JBEYSL010000265.1:0-9186 GCF_040642735.1 Micromonospora sp. NPDC047753
CCGCCAACGCCGAGGCGGCCGGCCTGGCCGAGCTGTTCACCGTCGAGTGCGGCGACGCGACCGGGTTCGACGTGGCAAGGGTCGACGGGGTCTTCTGCGACCCGGCCCGCCGCGCCACCGGCACCGGGCGGCGGATCTTCGACCCGCGCGCCTACTCGCCACCGTGGGACTTCGTCACCGGATTGGCCGAGCGGGTGCCGCGCACCGTGGTGAAGGTCGCGCCGGGCCTGGACCACGCGCTCATCCCGGCCGGGGCGGAGGCCGAGTGGGTCGGCGTGGACGGCGACCTGGTCGAGGCCGCGCTCTGGTGCGGTGAGCTGGCGGAGGTGCCCCGTCGCGCCACCCTCTACCGCCAGCGGGGCGCCGAGGCCCACAGCCACCAGCTCACCGGCTCGGGTGCCGCCGAGGCACCGGTCGGGCCGCCGCGTCGCTACCTGTACGACCCGGACCCGGCAGTGGTGCGCGCCCACCTCGTGGCCGAACTGGCCAGCGAACTGGACGCCAACCTGGGCGATCCGAGCATCGCCTACCTCTACGCCGACCAGCCTGTCCGCACCCCGTACGCGCGCTGCCTGGAGATCACCGACGTGCTGCCGTTCTCGCTCAAGCGCCTGCGGGCGCTGCTGCGCGACCGCCGGGTGGGCCGGGTGGAGATCCTGAAGCGGGGTTCGGCGCTCACCCCGGAGCAGCTCCGGCGGGACCTGCGGCTGGCCGGGGACGCGGCGGCGAGTCTGGTGCTCACCCGGGTCGACGGCGCACCGACGGTGCTGATCGGCCGGCCGGTCGACTAGCGCCGTCTCGACTAGCGTCGTCGCTGTGGCGGGACAGGGCACGCCGGCAACGGCACTCTTGGTCAAGCGGGGCATCGCGCATCGCACCCATCCGTACCGGGTGGCGCCGGACGCCCCGAACTACGGCGCGTTGGTGGCGGTGGCGCTCGGCGTGGCACCGGAGCGCGTGTTCAAAACTCTGGTGACCGACGTCGACGGCGCGCTCACCGTGGCGGTCGTTCCGGTCACCGGCGAGTTGGATCTCAAGGCGCTCGCGGCTGCGGTCGGCGGTAAGCGGGCGGCGTTGGCCGACCGGGCGGTCGCCGAGCGGGCCACCGGTTACGTACGCGGTGGGATCAGCCCGCTCGGGCAGCGTCGACGGTTGCCCACCGTGCTGGACGAATCCGCGCTGGATCTCCCGACGATCTACGTCTCGGCTGGTCGGCGTGGTCTGCAACTCGAACTGGCCGCAGCGGATCTGGTGGCGCTGACCGACGCCCGTACCGCGGCGTTGCAGACCCACTGACGACAGTCGTTACGTCGACACCCCCGTGGGATACCCGCGGAGTAACAGTCGCGTTGCTGAATTGTTATCGCTCCCAACAAACTATGCACCTGCGCGGTCTTGTGGAGCCGGTGTGACCCGAAATACGTTGCCGGACACAACAAAACAACACCTCCCCCACCTCCGAAAGGACCCTGCACATGCGTAAGGGGATCCTCACCATCGCCGCCGTGGGCCTGCTCACGACCGGCGGCTTGACCGCCTGTGGCGACGACTCCGGCGACAAGGCCGCCTCCGCCAAGACCCCCAAGATCGGCGTGATCCTCCCGGACAGCAAGTCCTCGGCCCGCTGGGAGACCGCGGACCGCCGGTTCCTGGAGGAGGCGTTCAAGGCCGCCGGCGTCCAGTACGACATCCAGAACGCCCAGAACGACAAGACCGCCTTCCAGACCATCGCCGACCAGATGATCACCAGCGGCGTGACCGCCCTGATGATCGTCAACCTGGACTCCGGCACCGGCAAGGCAGTGCTCGACAAGGCCAAGTCGCAGGGCGTCGCCACCATCGACTACGACCGGCTCACCCTCGGCGGCTCCGCCCAGTACTACGTCAGCTTCGACAACGAGACCGTCGGCAAGCTCCAGGGCGAGGGTCTGTCGAAGTGCCTGACCGAGAAGGGCGCCAAGAACCCCGTCGTGGCGTACCTGAACGGCTCCCCCACCGACAACAACGCCACCCTGTTCAAGGCCGGCTACGACTCGGTGCTCAAGCCGAAGTTCGACTCCAAGGAATACGTCAAGGGCCCTGAGGACGCGGTGCCGGCGTGGGACAACGCGCAGGCCGCGACGATCTTCGAGCAGCAGCTCACCACGGCCAACGGCAAGATCGACGGCGTGCTGGCCGCCAACGACGGTCTCGGCAACGCGGCCATCTCGATCCTGAAGAAGAACAAGCTCAACGGCAAGGTGCCGGTGACCGGGCAGGACGCCAGCACCGAGGGCCTGCAGAACATCCTCGCCGGCGACCAGTGCATGACCGTCTACAAGGCAGTCCGGGAAGAGGCCAAGGCCGCCTCCGACCTGGCCATCGCCCTCGCCAAGGGTGAGAAGAAGGACACCGGCCAGACGGTCAAGGACGGTGACCGGGACGTGCCCTCGGTGCTGCTCACCCCGAAGGCCATCTACAAGGAGAGCGTCAAGGACGTCATCGCCGACGGCTACGTGACCAAGGAAGAGGTCTGCACCGCGGCGTACACCAAGTTCTGCGCCGAAGCCGGCATCAGCTGACCGACGCCGCAGTACCCGCCGGAACGACCATCGCCGCCCGGCACGGGAGCACCCTAAAGTCGCTCATCGCTCGCCACATCGCGGGCGTCTGGGCATTGAGCACGTCGGGCCGGCACAACGTCACCGTGGCGACCGGCCCGTCGCAAGTCAGCCGAACCCCGGTCGCCTCGGCGGTCACCGGACTTCCCGGGGCGCGGCGCTGGTGGACGACGCTGAGGGGCGGGTCACGCCTTCTTGCGGCGTCGGGCGCCACCGCGCTGACGCAGCTGCACGCCGGACTCGGTGAGCACTCGGTGGATGAACCCGTAGGAACGGCCGGTCGAGGCCGCCAACGCGCGGATGCTCTCCCCCGACGTGTACCGCTTTACCAGGTCCTTGGCGAGCGTCTGACGCTCGGCTCCGACGATCCGGCGACCCTTCTCAGTGCTGGTGGCTGTGCCAGTGGCTGCCATGCTGTGTCCTCACGTCCCAGACTGTGCGGTTCGGATACGGTCCCACCTATTAGACCGCCTCGAACGATCATGCGCCAGATATCAACTCTTCGCCAACCGACACGCTATGCAATGTCAGCTTCCCGATAGAGTGATCCTGGCGATGCGGCCCGCCGCGGCGTCCGGGCGTACCACCCGCCGGCGCTGGCTGCTGCCGGCAAGCCGTAACCTGCCGTCGTGATCGACCTGCTCAGCACGGCGGCCGGAGCGGCAGTGGTCTTCGCCGCGACCGACATCGACGACATCGTCATTCTGACCCTGTTCTTCGTCGCGGCCCGCACCACCGGTCGGCCCCGCCCGTGGCAGATTGTCGCCGGCCAATACCTGGGTATCGGTGCGCTCGCGCTGGCGAGCGCGGTGGTGGCGGCCGGGCTGCTCGTGGTGCCGGACCCGTGGACGGGGCTTCTCGGCCTGTTACCGATCGCGCTCGGCGTACGCGCGCTGCGTCACTCCGACGAGGACGAGACCCCCACTGTCGTGACCGGAGCGCTCGGCGTGGCCGGGGTGACGATCGCGAACGGCGCCGACAACGTGGCCGTCTACGTACCCGTCTTCCGAGCCCTCGGCGCAGCCGACAGCGCGGTGTTCCTCCTGATCTTCGTGCTGCTCATCGCGCTGTGGTGTGCCGTCGGCGCGTGGCTGGGAGGGCACCCACGGGTGGTCCGGCTGGTCGAACGAGCCGGCCACTGGCTGGTGCCGACGATCTTCATCGGCATCGGCGTGCTGATCCTGGTCAGCTCCGGCGTCGTCGGCCGGCTGGTGGACCTGCTCGGTTGAGGCCCGGCCAGAAGCTTGGTCAGGCCAGCTCGACAAGTTCGAGCAGGTCGTCGCTCCAGGCGTCCTCGTCGCCGTCGGGCAGCAGGATGGCCCGGTCCGGCTTGAGCGCCAGCACCGCACCCGGGTCGTGGGTGACCAGGACGATCGCGCCCGGGTAGTTGGCGATGGCGTCGAGGACCTGCTCCCGGCTGACCGGGTCGAGGTTGTTCGTCGGCTCGTCGAGCAACAGCACGTTGGCGCCGGAACAGACCAGGGTGGACAGCGCCAGCCGGGTCTTCTCGCCGCCGGAGAGCACCCCGGCCGGCTTGTTCACGTCGTCGCCGGAGAACAGGAACGCGCCGAGGATCTTGCGCAGGTCGGTGTCGGACTGCTCGACCGCGGCGGCGCGCATGTTCTCCAGAACCGTCCGCTCCACGTCCAGCGTCTCGTGCTCCTGGGCGTAGTAGCCCAGCCGCAGGCCGTGCCCCGCGTGCACCTCGCCGGTGTCCGGGCTGAGCAGCCCGCCGAGCATCCGCAGCAGGGTCGTCTTACCGGCGCCGTTGAGCCCGAGGATGGCCACCCGGGAGCCCCGGTCCACCGCCACGTTGACGTCGGTGAAGATCTCCAGCGATCCGTACGACTTGGAGAGACCGGTCGCCGTGAGCGGGGTCTTGCCGCACGGCGCGGGGCTGGGGAACCGCACCTTGGCCACCCGGTCGGCGACCCGCACCTCCTCCAGGCCGGAGATCAGCTTCTCGGCGCGGCGGGCCATGTTCTGCGCGGCCACGGTCTTGGTGGCCTTGGCCCGCATCTTGTCGGCCTGCGCCATCAGCGCCCCGGCCTTCTTCTCCGCGTTGGCCCGCTCCCGGCGGCGGCGCCGCTCGTCGGTCTCGCGCGCCTCCAGGTACGCCTTCCAGCCCAGGTTGTAGACGTCGATGACCGACCGGGTGGCGTCGAGGAACCAGACCTTGTTGACCACCGACTCCAGCAGCGCGCCGTCGTGGGAGATCACGATCAGGCCGCCCTTGTGGTTGGCGAGGAAGCCCCGCAGCCAGGTGATCGAGTCGGCGTCGAGGTGGTTGGTGGGCTCGTCGAGCAGCAGGATGCCGCCGCCGTTCTCGCCCGCGTCACGGAACAGGATCCGGGCCAGCTCGATGCGGCGCCGCTGACCACCGGAGAGGGTGCCGATGGTCTGCGCGAGCGCCCGGTCCGGTAGGCCGAGGTTGGCGCAGATCCGCGCGGCCTCGGCCTCGGCCGCGTACCCGCCGAGGGCGGCGAACTGGTCCTCCAGCGCGCCGTACCGACGGACCAGCTTGTCGTTGGCGTCCTCGGCGAGGCGGGCCTCGATCTCCTGCATCTGCGCCATCAGCACGTCCAGGCCGCGCGCGGAGAGAACCCGGTCGCGGCCGGTGACCTCCAGGTCACCCGTGCGCGGGTCCTGCGGCAGGTAACCGATGGCGCTGCGCTGGTCGATCTGGCCGCCGTACGGCTGCCCCTCGCCGGCGAGCACCTTCAGTGTGGTGGTCTTGCCGGCGCCGTTGCGACCGACCAGGCCGATCCGGTCACCGGGCTGCACGCGCAGGGTGGTGTCGGACAGCAGGATCCGGGAACCGGCACGCAGTTCCAGGCCGGTGGCAGTGATCATGTTTGCGGGGCTCGCTCTCGGGGTTCGGAAGGCTGACTCGGGGCACGCGAAACGGCCGGCGGGCTCAAGGGCCCGACGGCGCGGGGCGGTTCAGCCTTCGCAGCGCAGCACCTGACAAGTGTACCGGGCGCGTCCGGAGCGCCTGCCCGGATTACCAATCAAGATCATCGGGTACCGGAACGCCTGTCCGGACCCCGTCCGGCACTCGATGGACGAAACGACACACAAAAGACACTCACCGGCATACGGCGATCGGGGTCACCATGGAACTCAACGAGCGGGCCGAAATCGACACCTCGCAGGTCAACGACGTGGGCCGCGGTGGCGGAGGCGGCGGAGGCGGCCTCGGCATCCCGATCCCCGGAGGCGGCGGTCGGGGCGGCATCATCGGCATCGTGGTGGCCGTGCTCATCGCGCTGCTCGGCGGCGGTTTCGGCCTCAACGCCATGACAAACGGCGACGAGGGCGGTCAGGCCGGTGGCACCGACCTGGAGCAGTTGTGCTCCCGCGACAACCCCGAGCGTCTCGACGACGCGCGCTGCCGCAACGCGCTCTACGTCAACAGCATCCAGGCCTACTGGCAGAAGGCGTACCCGGAGTTGGGCAAGGGAGAGTACGAGCAGACCGACACCAACTTCTTCCAGGCCGCCGTCAACACCGGCTGCGGGCAGGCCGACTCGGGCGTCGGCCCGTTCTACTGCCCCGCCGACAAGCAGGTCTACATCGACCTGAGCTTCTACGACGAGTTGGCGTCCCGGTTCGGGGCGAAGGGCGAGTTCGCCCAGCCGTACGTGCTCGCCCACGAGTACGGACACCACGTCCAGAACCTCCTCGGCACCAACGCCAAGGCCGGCCAGGGCGACCAGAGCGGTCCCCAGTCCGCCTCCGTACGGCTGGAGTTGCAGGCCGACTGCTACGCCGGCGCCTGGGCCCAGCACGCCACCGAGAGCAAGGACAAGACCGGCCAGGAACCGCTGTTCAAGTCCATCACCCAGACCGACATCAGCGAGGCGGTGCAGGCCGCCGAGGCGATCGGCGACGACAGCATCCAGGAGCGCTCCGGCGGGCGGGTCAACCCCGACCAGTTCACCCACGGCACGTCCGAGCAGCGCAAGCGTTGGTTCACCCAGGGCTACGACCGCGGCGACCCGAAGACCTGCGACACCTTCGGTACCGACCAGCTCTGACACCCGCTCCGAGATCGTGGCAGGCCCCGGTGGGCCTGCCACGATTGTCATTGCGGCCGAAACTCCGGGGTCAGGTGAGCCGCGAGACCTGGTAGTGGCCGATGAGCCAGTCGTCGTCGACCCGCCGCAGGAGCACTCCGAGGTTGACGGTCAGTGCCGGCCGGTCGGTGAAGCCGAACTCCACCTCCAGGTAGCCGAGGACCACGTCGTCGGCGAGACGGCGGATCTCCCGGATGTCGTACGCGGCGGTCAGGCCGAGCGGCTGTCCGGCGTAGTACGCGGCGACGCCGGCACGACCGACCGTGTACGGCTGCAACCCCTGAAAGATCGCGTCGTCGGTGAAGCACGCCGCGACCCGGTCGGGCTCGTGGGCGTCGACAGCCGATTTCCACCGGTCGAGGACGGTACGCAGAATCTGAGCGTCGGACATGATGATCTCCCTGCTGACGGACATGTCCCGTGGCGGGCCTGTCGGGGCGGCGTACCCTCGCCGGCTCAGCGAGGCGGCTGACCCGGGTCGTTCGGGTGCGGCGTCAACGGCGTCACGGTCTCGCGCCGCCAGGCGCGCAGCGGCATCGACGCGAGCACGGCTTCCAGCTCATCGGCGTCGTCGGCCTGAAACAGCCCCCACGTACGCCACTCCCCCGGTGCCAGCGGCGGCCGCCACAGCCGCAGGAGACTGCCCTGGGCGATCAGCTCGGCCGAACGCGCGGCCTCTCGCGCACGCATGTCGGCGACGCCGTCCTCCGACGTGCCGTCGGGCACCGTCGTCACCATGTCAACCAGAAACTCCACGCGCCCATCCTCCAGCCGCCGGCCGGACAGCACGCCGCGAACCCCGTTCTGGGTGGCGACCGTCTCCCCTCCGACGCCGCCGCGAGCAGGCCTCCGACGCCGCCGCGAGCAGGCCTCCGACGTCGCCCGTGCAGGCCTCCGACGTCGCCGGTGCGGGCCGAGGTCAGTCGGGGTCGCGCACCAGGATGCGTACCGCCCGGGCCGCACCCACCGCCGCGACCAGCACCGCGTGCCGGGGCTCCGGCACGTCGAGCAGCCGCTCCGCCCGCAACGGCACGAGCGGGGCCAACCGTCGGTCGGTCAGCACCCCGTCCACCGCCCGCCGGTCACCGCCGCAGACCAACGCGGCGAGCGTCGCCACCTCCGGCAACAGCAGCCGTACGGCCAGGTCCGCCGCGTCGCCCAGCGCCGCCTTCGCCTGGTTGTCACGCCGGCGGGCGAACCGGTGCTGCGACCATCCCCCCGCAGCGGTGCGCCCCTGCACGTAGCGTGTGTCCACCTTGGAGACGACGAGGTCGCCGCCCTCGGCCACCCCGAGCGCCACCGCGCCCTTCCGCGCCAGCAGCAGGCCGATCCGGCGGGGCATGACAGCGGAGGCCACGAACCCGGCCACATCCGCGCCGGCCGGCGCACCCGGCGGGGCGTGCAGCTCGGCGGTCGCCCCGTCCGGGGCGGCGAGCAGTAGGCCGTACTCCCTCGCGCTGGTGCTGGGCGGGCCGTGCCGGTCAGCGAAGCCCTCGACCCAGCGGCCGACGCGGGCCGGGTCGACCTCGACCCACCGGCCTCCGCCGGCTGCGGGTCGACTGGTCATCGCCCGACCGTACGGCACAGCGAACCCGTCCGGGCCCCCGGGCGGCCCGTGATGCCCGGCCAGGGACACGCCCGGCGACACCGGTCGGGCGCCGTCCGGGTGGCTGAGCCGCCCGTGAACCTGGTCCGGCTCGGCCTGGACCCAGCGACCTCCTGCGGGGTCGGCCGCCGCGTCGGATGGTCGCCGTGGCCGTTCAGTCTGGCAGTAGCGCGGCCACGGCCAACGCGGCGATGAGCGCGCTGGAGACCAGGCCGGTGGCCAGCCGGCCACGCGGCCCGGTCAGCGCCCGGCCGACCACGGTGCCACCGCCGGCGATGACCAGCTGCCAGCTCGCCGACGCCAGGAACACCCCGGCCACGAAGAGGGCCACCGGCACCATGCCCGAGTCGGCAGTGTCCCGACGGCCGAGCACCAGGGCGGTGAAGTAGAGCACCGTCATCGGGTTCAACAGGGTCAACCCGAGCAGCGCCGCGTAGGCCCGCCCCGGAGTGCTCATGCCCCCACCGTCGCGTGCCGTCGGCGGTCGCCGCGAGCGGTGCGCAGCCCACGTCCGCCACAGGCCGCGCCCGGCGAGACCCAGCAGCACCACTGCGGCGACCACCCGCAGGGGCCCGGCGACCGGCGCGATGATCCCGGCCAGGCCCGCGCCGCCGAGCACGGCCACCACCGCGTAGAGCCCGTCGGCCGTCGCCACCGCGAGCGCCGCGGCCGCACCCACCCGAAACGACGTACGGGCGCTGAGCCCCAGGATCAGAATCGCGATCGCGCCGACGGGAATGGCGACGCCGTAGCCGGCCACGAGACCGGCGAGGAACGCGCCGCTCACGACGGCGGGCGCGGGATCGAGGTGCACACCGTCCGCGTCGAACGTGATCGTCTGCCGGATGAACCGCTGCGCCGGCCGGTCGTACCGGTGCAGTCGAATCGTCGCGGAGTCCTC
>NZ_JBEYSL010000266.1:0-9185 GCF_040642735.1 Micromonospora sp. NPDC047753
GCTCGGCACGTTTGGGCATCGGCGACCCGTCGTCGGGGCGGGAGCGGCAGCCCGGTGGCGACGGACCGTGGGAGGGAGCGACGGTGGCGCAGCGGAGAGCACTGGTGGTTCGGGGCGGTTGGGAGGGGCACCAGCCGGTCAAGGCGACGGAGTTGTTCCTCCCCTTCCTCGAACGTAGCGGCTATGCCGTACGGGTCGAGGAGTCGACGGAGATCTACGCCGACACCGCCGAGATGGCCGAGACCGACCTCGTCGTGCAGTGCATGACGATGTCGCAGATCACCGCGGACCAGGTGGCGGGCCTCAGCGCGGCGGTCATCGCCGGCACGGGCTTCACCGGCTGGCACGGCGGCGTCGTCGACTCGTTCCGCGCGTCAGCCGAATACCTGCACCTGGTGGGCGGCCAGTTCGCGACCCACCCGGGCCTCGAGCCGTGTGAGCGTCACGGTGGCCCGGAGGACAACTTCCTGCCGCACACGGTGCGCGTCACCGACCTCGGCCGAGAGCACCCGATCACTGCGGGCATCGAGGACTTCGACCTGGTCACCGAACAGTACTGGGTGCTGCACGATGACCTGATCGACGTACTGGCCGTGACCACCCACCCGACGCAGGCGTGGCATCCGTGGCATCGGCCGGTCACCTCACCGGCCATCTGGACCCGACAGTGGGGTGCCGGGCGCGTCGTCGTGACGACCCCGGGGCACAGCCTCGACGTGCTGGAGCACGCGGATGTCCGTACCGTGATCGAGAGGGGGATGGTGTGGGCGACCCGCACCGCGTCGGCGTCATAGGTCTCGGGGTCATCTCCCGCGCGTACCTGGACACCCTCGCGGACCACCCTGAGATCGACATCGTCGCGGTGGCCGACCTCGACGCCTCCCGGTCGGCCGAGGTCGCGGCCACGATTGCTGGAGCCGAGGCGATGAGCGTCGAGCGGCTGCTCGCCCGCCCGGACGTGCAGACCGTGCTCAACCTGACCATCCCCGCAGCCCATGCCCACATCTCGCTGGACACGATCGACGCTGGCAAGAACGTCTATGTGGAGAAGCCGCTCGCCGTGACGTTCCCGGACGGCCGCTCGATCATCGAACGGGCCGCTTCGGCCGGCGTCCGCGTCGGGTGCGCGCCGGACACCGTCCTGGGTACGGGCACACAGACGGCGCGGGCGGCGATCGACGGCGGGCTCATCGGCCGCCCGATGTCCGCGTCGGCCGTCATGGTCACTCCGGGGCACGAGCGCTGGCATCCCAATCCCGACTTCTACTACGCCCCGGGCGGCGGCCCGATGCTGGACATGGGGCCCTACTACATCTCGGCGCTCATCCATCTGCTCGGGCCGGTCCGGTCGGTGACCGGCGCCGCCAGCCGCCTGCGCGCCGAGCGCGTCATCGGCTCGGGCCCCCGCACCGGCCAGCGGATCCCGGTGGGGGTGGACACCCACCTCACCGGCGTGCTCGAGCACACGAACGGTGCGCTCTCCACCATCACGACGAGCTTCGACGGCGTCCGGACGACGGCCGCACCGATCGAGGTGCACGGCGAGGCCGGCACGCTCGCCGTGCCCGACCCGAACTACTTCGACGGTGAGGTCCGCGTCTTCGCGCTCGGCGACACCGACTGGCGCGCTCTCGAACCGCAGGCCGGTTACGCCAAGGCTTCCCGGGGCATCGGCCTGATCGACCTGGTCAGGGCCGACGATCGGCGTGCCCCGCGCGCTGACGGCGAGGTCGCACTGCACGTACTCGAAACCATGACCAGCCTGCTGCGGTCGGCGGCCGAAGGCCAGCGGATCGAGCTGACGACGACGGCACAGCGGCCCGTGCCGGTTCCGCTCACTCCGCTGGAGGACTGGAAGGCGTACGACGCAAGGACACGCTGAAGAGGGCCAGCCCGAAATGGGTTCGTGGTCATCGTGGAAGGCCGAAGTGGTGGGCGAGCGAGGCGCGCAGCGTGGCGGCGTCCCCGGCCGACCAGGCGATGAAGCAGTCGGGGCGTACGAGCAACGCGGCCGCTGTCGTGCCCTCCAGTGAGCCGGTGACCACGTCGACCCGGTCTCGCCATGGTGCGGCGATCCCGGCGTAGGCACCCGTGGAGTCCAGCAGCAGCGGCCGGGCGGTGCGGGTCAGCTCGGCGAGGCGTGTCGCACCGTGCTCGGTGTGCACGACCACGTCGGGCGCGCAGCGGCCGGCCAGAGGGTCGGCGGGATCGGCGGGGTAGCGGATGTCCGCACCGGACATCAGCGCCGCGATGTGCCCGGTCACCTCCGGCTTGCGCAGCAGTTCGGCGAAGAGTTCCCGCAAGCCGCTGATCTCGTCGCCGGGGCCGATGAGCGCCGACTGCGCCTGGGTGGACATGACGACCCGTTCGGCGACGGGGCGACGCTCGCTCTCGTAGGTGTCGAGCAGGCCCTTCGGCGCCCAGCCGCGCACCGCGGCGGCGAGCTTCCAACCCAGGTTGACCGCGTCCTGTAGGCCCAGGTTGAGGCCGGGGCCGCCCATCGCGGGGTGCACGTGCGCGGCGTCGCCAACCAGCAGCACCCGGTTGGCGCGGTAGCGGGCGGCGATGCGGGTGTTGCCTCCGGTCAAGCGCCGCAGCAGGCCGGGGCCGCCGGGCGCGCCGAGGGGGATGTCTGCACCGAGCACCCGGGCGACACTGGCGCGGAGTTCCGCCAGGCTCATCGGGGCTTCGTCGTTCGTTGGCGGGTCGGGCCACTCCGTCGTGCTCAGGATCGCCGGTCGGCCGGGGAACGGGGCCCAGGCGATCAGGCCACGCACAGTGCGGGTGTGCTGGAACGGCGGGACGACACCGTAGCCGGGGACGCGCAGGCCGCCCGTCTCAGGGTCGAGGGACGACGCAGGCACGGTCACCGTCGCGGTGCGGGAGATCGACCGGTCGTTGGTGACACCGGGGAAGTCGATACCGGCGAGGCGGCGCACCACGCTGCGGCCGCCGTCGGCACCAACGACGAAGCGACTGGTGAGCTGCGTACCGTCGGCGAGGTGGACCTCGACCGCGTCGGGGCGTTGGCGGAGGTCGACGACCTCGTGGCCGCGGCGCAGGTCGACTCCGAGTTCGGCGGCTCGGACGGCGAGACCGGCCTCGAGCTGGGCTTGCGGCACTCCGAGCACGTAGTGCGGGTTCTCCGCGAGCATTGTGAGATCCAGCGGGAACGCGCCGAAGGTGAAGGCCGGTTGAGGGGCCGGCGGGGTGCTCTCACCGCTGAGCCGCGCGTAGAGGCCGCGTCGGTCGAGCAGGCGGACGACCTGTCCCACGAGGCCGTTGGCGCGGGGCTCGCCGGTGGGCGCGGCGTGGCGTTCGAGGACGACGGGGTGCACGCCGGCGAGGGCCAGTTCGCAGGCGAGCATGAGGCCGTTGGGGCCGGCTCCGACGATGGCGACATCGATCATGGTCGTGATCCCTTCGGGGTGTGCGTCATCGCCACGGCAGGCGCGGCACGTGGCCGGCCCGCCGCGCGACTGTGATGCGGCTGGAGAGGTGGGTGAGGTGGTGCCTGCGTGAGGGCGGAGCTTCAGCGGGGTGGGGCCGGGAGGCCGGCGGCGACCTGGGTGAAGGCGTCGGTGATGAGGCGTTCGATCGGGGCGGGTGGGTCGGCGCTGTCGAGATAGTGCTGCATGGCGACGCCGACGGCGGCGCTGGCGGCGGCCGCGACGAGCCTCGGATACATGTCGGAGGCGAGGTCGGTGCCGGTGCGCTCGGCGACCGCCGCGGCAAGCTCGGCCTCGGCGAGGGCGGTGGCGCGCAGCCGCTCGCCCTGTAGTGCGGGCTCGGCGAGCATGGTGCGTACGCCGGCCACCCACCGGGCGTGGTCGGGGGAGGGCATCGCCTCGACCTCGGGGCCGCGCGTGAACTGATCCAGCGCGGCCTGGGTGAGCGCCACCCAGAGTGGCTCGTCGGCGGGACGTTCGCGCAGCGCGGCGGCGGTGCGCAGGCTGCGGTCGAGGTGGCGGGAGGCGATCGCCTCGGCCTTGCTGGAGAAGTAGTTGTTGAAGGTACGCGGGGAGACACCGGCAGCCTCGGCGATGTCCTCGACGCGGACGTTGTCGTAGCCACGCTCCGCGGTGAGGTGGATCGCAGCCCAACCAAGCGCCGCCCGCGTCTCGGCCTTCTTGCGCTCCCGCAGCCCCGTCATGCCGCCACGCTAGCACCAATTGCGTGACACGCAAATATGCGTGCCACGCAAAAATCGACGGACTGTGGGTTCGGCAGCGTGAGGTGACCGCGTCGACAGGCGGCAGGGCCGGCCTGCGCCGACAATGGGGGAGTGGCACCCGCCTTCGTCCTGCACCACCACCGCAAACCACGACCGCACTTCGACCTGCGGCTTGAGGAAGATGGTGTGCTGCGCTCGTGGGCGGTGCCTCGCGGTCTACCGGACAGCCCCAGCGACAACCGGCTCGCGATCGCCGTGCCCGACCACGACCTCGCTCACCTCACGTACGAGGACGTCGACAAGTCGATCGCCGACATCGGCACCTGGGAGGAGCATGATCGCACCGACCGCCGGATGCTGTTCACGTTGCACGGCCGCACCGGTCGCCGGCGATACGCGCTCATCCGCACCGGCGAGGGGTGGCTGCTCCACCTGACGAAGGAGCAGCTCCCGGACGATCGCGGACGGTAGTGCGGTAGGCGGCTACGACGGTCAGCGAGACGCGGGCACAGGCCCTAGCATCGCGGCATGGCGACGCGGCTTGTGCAGATCAACATGAAGGCTCGGAACGACTCCGCGCTGGGCGGTTTCTGGGCGCAGGCGCTCGGCTGGGAAATCTCCAGTGAGGGACCCGGCGTGACCAACCTCGAACCCGAGGGCTTCGTCTACCCCGACCCGGTCGCTGTCTGTATCGACCTGATCGTCTCGTCTGAGCCCAAGACGGTGAAGAACCGCGTGCACGTGGACCTCGCCACCACCTCGGCGGCCCACCAGGCGCAGGTGGTCGCCCGTCTGACGGAGCTCGGCGCGACCGCCACCGACGTGGGCCAGGGTGACGTGCCGTGGACGGTCATGGCCGACCCGGAGGGCAACGAGTTCTGCGTGCTGGAGCCCAGGGCGGTCTACCGGGACACGGGACCGATCGCCGCCGTGGTGGTCGACTGCGCCGACCCGCGAGCCATGGCCCGGTTCTGGAGCGAGGCCACGGATTGGACCCTGCACGAGGTGAACGATCAGGGTGCGAGACTGCGCTCCGCCAAGGGCGTCGGCCCCTACCTGGAGTTCGTCCGAACCCCAGACGTCAAGAGCGGGTGGAACCGCGTCCACCTCGACGTCCGTCCGTACCCCGGTGACGACCCGGAGGTCGAGGCGGCCCGGCTGCGGAGTCTCGGCGCGACCCCCATCGAGCTGGGGCAGGACGTCCCGTGGCGGGTGCTCGCCGACCCGGAGGGCAACGAGTTCTGCCTCCTCACCCCGAGCTGACAACCGGTAAACAGTGAGCATCATTGAACGTTGGCATTAGGGCAACGCCACTCTATGGTTGGGGCATGCCGCCGGTGACCTTCCGCTCGCCCGCCGCCACTGACGTGGTGGTGGGCGCTGCTGTGCGCGTGCCGACGGCCACACGCCCCGAGGCCGACATGCGGGTGCCGGTTGTCCGCGCGCCGCACACCGTGTCCGCGCACACAACGTCGAGCCCGATGCGAACCGGCCGAGGCCCACCTGCGGAGTCGTTGCATACCCAGAACGACCGCCAGGGCGAAGCTATCCAAGCTTCGGCCCTTTTTGTTTTTCCCACCCGTTTTCCCTGGAAGGCAGATCATGAGCGTCGATCATCATCGTCCTACTCTCGACCAGAGTTGGCTGGCTGACCTACGAGCGTCCCTGGCGGACGACTTCGCCACCCAGACAGCTCGGCTGCGGGAACTGACCGAGCTCAACGCGGACACCGGCGACCCCGGCGAGGCCCACAACCAGGCCGCCCTGCTGGTGGCCACCCGCCAGAACATCGAGCAGATCACCGGTGCGCTGAACCGGATCAGCGACGGCACCTACGGCGCCTGCCAGAGGTGCGGCCGGAGCATCCCGGCCGAGCGGCTCGAAATCCTCCCGCACGCCCGCTTCTGCGTGCCGTGCCAGGAGAAGCAGAGCAGGTGACGTCGGGTGGCTGCCGTGCCGCCGGCACGGCAGCCACACAGGCGCGAGGGTCGACCTTTCACTCAGTGAAAGCTCTGGTTCCTGGGAGGAGGCGCCGCACGGGACGATCCGGATCCATCGACGTCCGTCTGCGTGGAGGTCCGGTCGCATGGTGTTCGCGCGTAACCAGTGGTATGTGGCGGCCTACGGCAGTGAGGTGGGGCGGAACCTGCTCGCCCGCACGGTGCTCGGTGAGCCGATGGTGCTGTACCGCACCGGTGCCGGGAAGGCGGTGGCGCTCGCCGACCGGTGCGTGCACCGGCGCTTTCCACTGTCGGAGAGCCGGCTCGACGGCGACACCATCGTCTGCGGTTATCACGGCTTCACCTACGACCCGACCGGCGCGTGTGTCTTCGTACCCGGGCAACAGCGCATCCCGCGAACCGCGCGGGTGGTCTCGTTCCCACTGGTGGAACAGGACTCCTTCATCTGGGTCTGGATCGGCGACCTGGACCGGGCCGACCCGGCCGCGATTCCCCGCGCGCCGTGGCTCGCCGACCCCCGCTACGCCGTGGTGCGGGGCATGGTGCCACTGAACGCGCGGTACGGCCTGCTGGTGGACAACCTCCTGGACCTGTCCCACGAGACCTACCTGCACGGCAGTTACATCGGCACTCCGGAGGTGGCGAACACCCCGATCACCACCGAGGTGGACGAGGACCGGGGGATCGTCTACGTCAGCCGGCACATGGACGACGCCGAGTGCCCGCCGTTCTACGCGCGCTCGACCGGGATCCAGGGCCGGATCACCCGGTGGCAGGACATCGAGTTCCACCCGCCCTGCCTCTACCTCCTGCACAGCCGGATCGCGCCGCAGGGTGTCTATCCGCCCGCCGAGGGCGAGGACCGCGAAGCGTTCCACGCCGAGATCGTGTACGCCATCACCCCGTCGACCGAGCACACCACCTACGACTTCTGGGCCGTGGCGCGCGACTTCGCGATCGACGACGAGTCGGTCAGCGAGTACCTGCACCACAGCAACCACACAGTGGTCATGCAGGACGTGACAGCTCTCAACATCCTGGAGCAGGTGATCGCGACCGAGCCGGACCGGTATCAGGAGCTGAGCATCAACATCGACACCGGCGGCCTGGCCGCCCGGCGGCTGCTGGCCCGGATGGTCGGGTCGGGGACGGTGGGAGCGGCGCGGTGAGTTCCCGAGCAGGCACCCTCAGTGGGGACCGGGTCTACCGGATCCACTGGGTGCCGGGCACCGACACGCTGCGCGGGATCTGTCACTGTGGGGCCGAGCGCCTCGCCGAGGAGCCGGTCGAGTTGTGGGAGTGGCTGCTCGCCCACCCGCAGGGGCACCAGGGCGTCGCCGTGCCGGTGCCCGGGCGGCCGAGGCGGCTGGCGATGCGCGAGTGACAGGGGACGTTCTGACCGGTGCGGAGCTGGTGGTTGCCGGCCGGGAAGAGGTGGCCGCCGAGGTCGTGGCCATCTGTCTGCGCCGCGCGGACGGCGGTGACCTGCCCGGGTGGACGCCGGGCGCGCACATCGACCTGGAGTTGAGCGCCGGGCTGGCCCGCCAGTACTCCCTCTGCGGCGACCCGGTGAACCGCTCCGTGCTGCGGATCGCGGTGCGGCGCGAACCCAACGGACGTGGCGGCTCCCGACTGGTGCACGAGCGGCTCACTGTCGGCGCGACCGTCCGGGTGAGCGGACCGCGCAACACCTTCCCGTTGGTCGCGGCGCGGCGCTACCTTTTCGTCGCCGGTGGCATCGGTATCACCCCCATCGCACCGATGGTCGCCGCCGCCGACGCCGCGGGCGCCGACTGGCGGTTGGTGTACGGGGGCCGCAGCCGTGCCAGCATGGCCTTCGCCACCACCCTGCGGGAGAGGTACGGCGACCGGGTCAGCCTGCACCCGCAGGACGAGACCGGGTTGCTCGACCTGGTCGGGTTGCTGGGCCGCCCCGGCACCGGACTCGTCTACTGCTGCGGGCCGGAAGCGCTGATCAGCGCGGTGGAGGAGCACTGCCGGCGCTGGCCACCCGGCTGCCTGCACGTCGAGCGTTTCACCCCCCTGGGCGACACCGGGGCGCCGGAGACGACGATCGAGGTCGAACTCGCGCTCTCCGGGCGGACGGTGATCGTCCCGCCGGGCACACCGATCCTGCAGGCGGTGGAGGAAGCCGGCGTGCCGGTCCTCTCGTCCTGCCGGGAGGGCACCTGCGGCACCTGCGAGACCCCGGTGCTCGACGGCGTGCCGGAGCATCGCGACAGCCTGCTCACCGAGCAGGAGCGGGCCGCCGGGGACACCATGATGATCTGCGTCTCCCGGGCCATTACGCCCCGACTCGTGCTGGAGCTGTGACCGCCCGGCGCGGGCGGGGATGATGACGGGGTGCGCGCAGAGCCGGGACGGTCGGTGACGAGCAAGGTGTTGGCGCTGCTCGACGCGTTCAGCCCGGCCACCCCGGCGTTGACATTGAGCGAGATGGCCCGCCGCACCGGGCTGCCCCTGCCCACCGTGCACCGGCGGGCCGCCGAACTTCTCGCGTGGGGTGCGCTGGAACGTGGCGACGACGGGCGGTACCGGATCGGTCTGCGGCTGTGGGAGGTGGGCTCGCTCGCCCCGAGGGGCGTGGGGTTGCGGGAGCTGGCCCTGCCGGTCATGGAGGACCTGTACGAGGTGACCCACGAGAACGTCCAACTCGCCGTGCGGCAGGACCTCGAACTCGTCTTCATCGAACGGATCGCCGGGCGCCACGCGGTGCCGGTGCTCACCCGGGTGGGGGGTCGTTTCGCGCTGCACGCGACCGGCGTCGGGCTGGTCCTGCTCGCCCACGCGCCCGCCGAGGTTCAGGAGCAGGTGCTGGCCGCGCCGCTGGAGCGGTACACCGACATGACCATCACCAACCCGAGGCGGCTGCGTAGCTGCCTCGCGGAGGTGCGCCGGATCGGGTACGCGGTCAGCGACCGCCAGGTCACGATGGATGCCCTCTCGGTGGCCGCACCGATCCGCGTACCGGAGGGTGTGGTGGCGGCGATCTCGCTGGTTGTCGCCCACGACCGGGCGGACCCGGTGGC
>NZ_JBEYSL010000267.1:0-9165 GCF_040642735.1 Micromonospora sp. NPDC047753
CGCAGGCGCTCGGCGCCCAGCGGCTGCTGGCCGACGGCGGCCTGCACCGCGCCGTCGCGCAGGGCTCGGTGGTGTTCGGCGTCTGCGCCGGCTACCAGCTGCTCGGCACCTCGTTCTTCGCCAAGGGTGTGCAGTGCCGCGGGCTGGAGCTGCTCGACCTGCACTCCGACCGGGGCGAGAGCCGGGCGGTGGGCGAGCTGGCCGGTGAGATCGACCCCCGGCTGGGCCTGCCCCCGCTGACCGGTTTCGAGAACCACGGCGGCCGCACCCACCTCGGTCCGGAGGTCTCCCCGCTGGCCCGGGTCACCGCCGGAGTAGGCAACGACAGCGCCACCGAGGGCGCGTGGCGCGGCAAGCTGCTGGGCACCTACTCGCACGGGCCGGCGTTGGCTCGCAACCCGGCCCTGGCCGACCTGCTGCTGCGCTGGGCCACCGGGGCACACCAGCTCCCGCCGTTGGACGACACCTGGTCGGACCGGCTCCGCAACGAGCGCCGCTCCGCAGTGGCCGCCGCTCGGGCATGATCCGTGCCGTCCGGCGGCTGCTCCGGCAGCCGTCGGCCGCCCGGTTCGCCCTGCTCGTGCTGCTGATCGGCGGGTGCGGGTTACTGCTGCTGCTGGTGCCCCGGCCGGATCCGGCGCAGTTGCCGCTGGTCGCCGACCGGCTGGGTGACCTCGCCCCGGTGGCGGCGATCCTCGGTGGTGCGCTACTGCTCGTCGCGCTGGTGCCCCGCACCTTCATCACGCTCGCCGCAGGTGCGATCTTCGGTCCGCTGGAAGGCGCCGCGTACGCCCTGGGCGCCGCGCTGGTGGCGGCGGCGATCGGGTTCACTGTCGGCCGGTTGCTCGGTCGGGAGTTCGTGGCCGAACGCGTCCGCGGTCGACTGGCCCGCCTCGACGGCTGGTTCGCCCGGCAGAGCGTGCTCGGTGTGGTGACCGTCCGGCTGCTGCCGATCGCCGGGTTCGGCCTGGTCAGCTACGGCTACGGCACGACCGGCGCCCGAGTGCTGCCGTTCCTGGCCGGCAGCGTGATCGCGTCCGCGCCGACCGCCTTCGGGTACGCGGCGATCGGCGCTGCGGTCAGCTCCCCCGGCCACGTCAACTGGTACGCCGCCGCCCCGGCCAGCCTCGGCCTGATCGCCAGCCTGGTGCTCATCCACCAGTGGTGGCGCGCCGAGCGCCGCCGCCGTCGCACCACACCGGTCTGACCCGACTTCTGCCCTGTCGCCATGCCAGCGAGCTGGCGGGACGCGATTCGGGGCAGTCGCCTGACGCAGGCGCCCGGGGAGCGGTGGGCCGCGCTCACCCCGGCTGGGCGGCACCGGTTCGCGCCGGGCGTCAGACGGACGGCGGACGAGTCGGAGCGTGATGACTCAGAGACATATTGATGCCTCTGAGTCATCACGCTCGTTCCAGTGTTCGCTTCGGCGGACGTCACGGTACGTGCCGCTCACGACACGGGGCACCGTTGTCAGGCGACGACCGAGACCATCCGGCCCTTGACCACGATGACCTTGCGCGGCTCCCTACCGTTCAGGGTCGTCGCCACCGCGTCCAGGGCCGCCGCGCGGACGCTCTCCTCGGAGGCGTCGGCGGGGACCTCGACGCGGCCGCGGACCTTGCCGTTGACCTGCACCGGGTAGGTAACCGTGTCGGCCACCAGCAGCGCCGGATCGGCGGTCGGGAAGTCCGCGTACGTCAGCGAGGTGTCGTGGCCCAGCTTGCGCCACAGCTCCTCGGCCAGGTGCGGGGCGAACGGCGCGACCATCAGCACCAGCGGCTCGGCCACCTCGCGGGGCGTGGCCGACAGGCCGGTCAGCCCGTTGGTCAGCTGGATCAGCTTGGCGATCGCGGTGTTGAACCGGATGCCGTCCATGTCACCACGGACCCCGTCGATCACGGTGTGCAGCAGCCGGCGGGTCGCCTCGTCGGCCGGGTCCTCGGTGATCCGCAGCGCGCCGGTCTGCTCGTCGACGACGGCCCGCCACACCCGCTGCAGGAACCGGTACGACCCGACCACCGCCCGGGTCTCCCAGGGGCGGGAGACCTCCAGCGGGCCCATCGACATCTCGTACACCCGGAAGGTGTCCGCGCCGTACGCGGCGCACATGTCGTCGGGGGTCACCACGTTCTTCAGGGACTTGCCCATCTTGCCGTACTCGCGGTTGACCACCAGGTCTTCCAGGTAGTACGCGCCGTCGCGCTCGACCACGTCCTCGGCCTGCACGTAGCTGCCGCGCGAGTCGGTGTACGCGTACGCCTGGATCATGCCCTGGTTGAACAGCTTGCGGAACGGCTCGAACGACGACACGTGCCCCAGGTCGAACAGCACCTTGTGCCAGAACCGCGCGTACAGCAGGTGCAGCACGGCGTGCTCGGCGCCACCCACGTACAGGTCGGTGCCGCCGCAGTCGCCGTCGCCGCGCGGGCCCATCCAGTACCGCTCGTTCTCCGCGTCGACGAACCGCTCGCTGTTGGTCGGGTCCAGGTAGCGCAGCTCGTACCAGCAGGAGCCGGCCCACTGCGGCATCACGTTGGTTTCCCGGGTGTAGCGCTTCGGCCCGTCACCCAGGTCCAGTTCGACCTCGACCCAGTCGCGCCGCCGCGACAGCGGGGTCTCCGGGTTGCTGCCGGCGTCGTCGGCGTCGAACGTCTTCGGGGAGAAGTCGTCAACCTCCGGCAGCTCGACCGGCAGCATCTCCTCCGGCAGAGCGATGGCCGCGCCGGTCTCGTCGTAGACGATCGGGAACGGTTCGCCCCAGTAACGCTGCCGGGAGAACAGCCAGTCGCGCAGCCGGTAGGTCACCGCGCCGGTGCCGTGCCCGTTCGCCTCCAGCCAGGCGATGATCGCCGCCTTGGCGTCGGCGACCCCCAGGCCGTTCAGGTCCAGGCCGCGCTCGGGCGCGGCGCTGTTGATCGCCGGGCCGTCCCCGGTGTACGCCTTGCCGTCGAAGCCCTCCGCCGGCTGCACGGTACGCACGATGGGCAGCTCGAAGACCTCGGCGAACGCCCAGTCCCGCTCGTCCTGCGCCGGCACCGCCATGATCGCGCCGGTGCCGTAGCCGGCCAGCACGTAGTCGGCGATGAAGATCGGGATCTGCCCACCGGTGACCGGGTTGGTGGCGTACGCGCCGATGAAGACGCCAGTCTTTTCCTTGGTGTCGGACTGCCGCTCGACGTCGGTCTTGGCGGCCGCCGCCTTGCGGTACGCCTCGACGGCCTCCCGAGGGCTGGCGTGCCCACCGGTCCAGGCGTCCCTCGTCCCGTCCGGCCAGCTGGCCGGGGCCAGCGTGTCGACCAGCTCGTGCTCGGGCGCCAGCACCATGTAGGTGGCCCCGAAGACGGTGTCCGGACGGGTCGTGAACACCCGCACCGGTGCCGCGCTGGTCGGGAAGTCGACGTGCGCGCCCTGGGAGCGGCCGATCCAGTTGCGCTGCATCAGCTTGATCGGCTCGGGCCAGTCCAGGCTGTCCAGGTCGTCCAGCAGCCGGTCACCGTAGGCGGTGATCCGCATCATCCACTGCTTCAGGTTGCGCTTGAAGACCGGGAAGTTGCCCCGCTCGGAACGGCCGTCGGCGGTGACCTCCTCGTTGGCCAGCACGGTGCCCAGCCCCGGGCACCAGTTCACCGGCGCCTGCGAGACGTACGCCAGGCGGTGGTCGTCGACGACCTGGCGGCGCTCGGCGACGCTCAGCTCGGCCCAGGCGCGGCCGTCCGGGGTGGGCCGGTTACCGCCCTCGAACTCGGCGATCAGCTCGGCGATCGGACGGGCCCGGCCAGCGTCGCGGTCGTACCAGGAGTTGAAGATCTGCAGGAAGATCCACTGGGTCCAGCGGTAGAAGTCGGTGTCGATGGTGGCCACCGAGCGGCGCTCGTCGTGCGCCAGCCCCAGCCGGCGCAGCTGCGCCTTGTACCGCTCGATGTTCGCGACGGTGGTGGTCCGGGGGTGGGTGCCGGTCTGCACCGCGTACTGCTCGGCGGGCAGGCCGAACGCGTCGAAGCCCATCGCGTGCAGCACGTTGCGGCCGGCCATCCGCTGGTAGCGGGCGTAACAGTCGGTGCCGATGTAGCCCAACGGGTGGCCGACGTGCAGGCCCGCCCCGGAGGGGTACGGGAACATGTCCAGCACGTACAGCTTCTCCGCGCCGGCACGTGGGTGGGTCGGGTCGGCCAGCGGGCCGGTCGGGTTCGGTGCGTGGAAGGTGCCCTCGCGCGCCCAGGTGTCCTGCCAACGTATCTCGATCTCGTCGGCCAGGGCCGCGGTGTACCGGAACGGGGGGATGTCGCCCGCCGGTGCGGCTGCCTCACTCATCGTCTCTCCTCGCTTCGCTTCGCTTCGTCTCGGCACCACCGGGCCGGGCCGGCGGAGGGCACAAAAAAGCCCCTCGCGCAGGAGGGGCCGCCGTGCTGTCGCTGGGTTCAGCGCATCAGCACGGCCCGGTAAGAAGCAGGAAGACTCCGGCCATGCCCGCAGTGTACCTCTTCCACGGTGCGCCCTGCCGGCCCCCGGGCGGTGTCGAACCCGTTCCCCCGAGCTGGCGAATATCGGTGCGTAACCGACGGACTACCTGCGGGGGTCGGCGATAACGACAAACATGGTTAGCCTGAGAGACTAGTGAGATTCCTGCGGCAAACGAGGCTCGACGTCGCGAACCCAACGGCGGGTCCAGGTGCTCTCTACAGAGCTGCCGTGACGGCGACGAGGAGGAGGCCCGTGACACAACAGACCTGGGACGAGGTGGGCGGCCTGTTGCCGCACGACGAGTTCCGAGCCGCCAGCGAGGCCATCGTGGCCAACATCGAGCAGGTCATCGAGGGTAAGACCGCCACAGTGCGGCTCGCCCTTGCCGTCCTGCTCGCCGAGGGTCACCTCCTGATCGAAGACGTCCCGGGTGTCGGCAAGACCAAGCTTGCCAAGGCCCTCGCGCGGTCCATCGACTGCACGGTGCGACGGATCCAGTTCACCCCCGACCTCCTGCCCAGCGACGTCACCGGGGTCAGCGTCTACAACCAGGAGACGCACGACTTCGAGTTCCGCCCCGGTGCCGTGTTCGCCAACCTGGTGGTCGGCGACGAGATCAACCGGGCCTCGCCGAAGACCCAGTCGGCGTTGCTGGAGTGCATGGAGGAGCGGCAGGTCACCGTCGACGGGGTGACGTACCAGCTCCAGACCCCGTTCATGGTGATCGCCACCCAGAACCCGATCGAGATGGAGGGGACCTATCCGCTGCCGGAGGCGCAGCGCGACCGGTTCACCGCCCGCATCGCGATGGGTTACCCGGACTCCAACGCCGAGCTGGCCATGCTCGACGGGCACGGCGGCACCGACCCGCTGCACGAGCTGCGCGCGGTCTCCGACGCGGCCATCGTCCGACAGCTGATCGCCACCGTCCGACAGGTGCACGTGGCGGACGCGGTCAAGCAGTACGCGATCGACCTGGTCACCGCCACCCGCGAGGCCCCCGACCTCCGGCTCGGCGCGTCCCCCCGGGCGACCCTGCAACTGTTGCGCACCGCCCGGGCGGTCGCCGCCCTGGAGGGCCGCGACTACGTTCTCCCCGACGATCTGCAGGCCCTGGCGGTGCCGGTGCTGGCCCACCGGATCATCCCGACCGCCGACGCGCAGCTCGCCCGGCGCACCACCGACGCGATCGTCTCCGAGCTGGTGCACCGCCTGCCGCTGCCACACGACAGGCAGCGCAATCCGTACGACACCCGGCCCCCCGCCACCGGCAACGGTCGCGCACCCTACGAGCCGCGGAGGCCATGACGTGCGTGCCGGGCTACGCGGGCTGACCACCCGCGGGCGGTCCTTCCTTGCCGCTGCGGTCGCGGCGGCGATCTCAGCCGGCATCCTCGGCGAGAAGGACCTGCTCCGGGTGGCTGTGCTGTTGGCCATCCTGCCGTTGCTGGCCGCCGCCTACGTCGGGCGGAGCCGCTACAAGCTGGCCTGCAACCGTTCGCTGGACCCGCACCGGGTTCCGGTCGGCGCCAACTCCCGGGTGGTGCTGCGCCTACAGAACCTCTCCCGGCTGCCGACCGGCACCCTGCTCCTGGAGGACCGGCTGCCCTACGCGCTGGGCAGCCGGCCCCGGGTGGTGTTGGAGCGGCTCGGCGCACACCAGGCCAGCTCGGTGGCGTACACGGTGCGGGCCGACGTGCGGGGCCGCTACGACGTGGGCCCGCTGGTCGTCCGGATGACCGACCCGTTCGGCCTCTGTGAACTCACCCGCTCCTTCCCCAGCACCGACCACCTGACGGTCATCCCGCAGGTCACCCCGCTGCCGTCGGTCCGGCTTCCCGGGGAGTACGCGGGCAGCGGCGACAGCCGGGCCCGCTCGGTGGCGGTGCACGGCGAGGACGACGCGGCGACCCGGGAGTACCGGCGCGGCGACGACCTGCGCCGGGTGCACTGGAAGTCCACCGCCCGCACCGGTGAGCTGATGGTGCGCCGCGAGGAGCAACCGTGGGAGAGCCGGGCCACCGTCGTCCTGGACACCCGGGCGTACGGCCACCGGGGCGAGGGGCCGACCGCCAGTTTCGAGTGGTCGGTCTCGGCCGCCGCGAGCATCGCCGTCCACCTGCGGCAGGCCGGTTACAAGTTGCGCCTGGTCACCGGCTCGGGGGCAGATGTGGACGCCTCGGAGGCAGGCGGGGACGGCACGCTGCTCGATCACCTCGCGGAGGTCCGACTGGACCAGCGTGCCGAGGTCACCGGCCTCGTGCAGCGGGTCCGCCAACGCGCCGACGGCGGTCTGATCATCGGCCTGTTCGGCACGGTGAGCGTCGCCGAGGCGGAGGTGCTGGCCGGGCTGCGGGGCAACGGCGCCACCTGTGTCGGCTTCCTCCTGAACAGCTCCACCTGGCTCAGCCTGCCGGAGAAGGCGCGGAACGAGGCGGAGCACGCCCACGCCGCCGCCGTCCTCGCCATGTTGCAGAGTGGCTGGCGGGTGGTCGGCGTCGACCACGGCGGCCGGCTGCCGGCGCTGTGGCCGCAGGTCGGTCGGGGCGCCCAGGGGTTCGCCCTGCGGGCCGCGCTGGCCGAGACGGTCGCCGGCGGTGTGCGATGAACGGAAGGCTCCCCTCATGATCAGCAGTCGGAACATCGGCATGGTGGCGGCCGCTGCCACGCTGCTGGCCGCCGCGCCGCTGTCGGCCATCTTCCAGGGCTGGACATGGTTGATCGAATCCATCATCGCGGTCGCCGTGGTGGCCGGGGTGGCCGCGCTGACCCGCCTCGCCCGGGCACCGCTGTGGGGTCAGGTGCTGGGCATGCTGGCCGGGCTGATGCTCGCCCTGACCTGGCTGTTCCCCAGCGGCCAGGAGCTGTTCGCGATCCTGCCCACGCCGGGCACGTTGGCGTACTTCGGCGACCTGCTCGCCGGCTCCATGCAGGACATGCGCTCGTACGGGGTCGAGGTCCCGGACACCGACCCGTTGCTGTTCATCGCCGTGCTCGGCGTCGGCGGGGTCGCCGTGCTGGTGGACGTGCTGGCCGTGGGGCTGCGCCGGCCCGCACTGGCGGGGCTGCCGATGCTCGCCATCTACTCGGTGCCGGTCGCCGTCTACGTGGACAGCGTCCCCGCGGTGCCGTTCGTGGTGGGCGCCGCCGGTTACCTCTGGCTGCTGGTCACCGACAACGTCGACCGGGTGCGCCGCTTCGGGCGGCGGTTCACCGGTGATGGCCGCGACGTCGACGTGTGGGAGGCCTCTCCGCTGGCGTCCGCCGGCCGCCGGCTCGCGGCGGTCGGGGTGGCCCTGGCGGTGGTGCTGCCGCTGGCGGTGCCCGGAATGACCGGCGGGCTGCTCGACTCGCTCAGCCGAGGGCCGGGCAACGGCACCGGCAACGGGTCCGGCTCGGGCGGCACGTCGGGTCGGATCGACCTGTTCGCCTCGCTCGCCGGTCAGCTCAACCAGTCCCAGGTAGCCGACCTGGTGAAGGTCAAGACGTCCGAGCAGAACCCGTTCTACCTGCGCTACGCGGTCGCCGACGAGCTACGACCCGCTGGTTTCCAGGCGCGCAACCCCAGCGGCCGGTCGGTCAACCGGGACCTGCCGAACCCGGCCGACCGGGCCGGTCCCGGCGTGAAGCAGACCACCTACCAGGCGACCGTCGAGGTCACCAAGAGCCTGAGCATGGCGCTGATGCCGGTGTACGCCGAACCGACCCGCGCCGACGACCTCAGCGACAACTGGCTCTACGACGCCAACCAGCAGGTCGTCTTCTCCAACCGGGAGAACTCCCGCGGTCGGAAGTACTCCTTCGACTACGTCCGCTCGACCTTCACGCCCGAGGCGTTGCGGGCCGCGCGATCACTGCCGACCGAGCACCCCGTACGCCGACAGATGACCGCCACCCCCGGGCCGGTGCCCGAGGTGGAGGAGCTGGTCAAGGGGCTGATCCAGGGCAAGCGCACGGACTACGACCGGGTGCTGTCGATCTACCAGCACTTCTCGGCGGACAACGGTTTCAGCTACCGGTTGAGCACCGAGAGCGGCAGCAGCGGTCAGGACATCGTCAACTTCCTGACCAACAAGGTGGGCTACTGCCAGCAGTACGCCGCCGCGATGGCCTGGCTGGTCCGCTCGGCCGGCATTCCGGCCCGGGTGGCGTTCGGGTTCACCAACGGCAGCAAGCGCGACGGTGACACCTTCACGCTGACGAACCTCAACCTGCACGCCTGGACCGAGGTCTACTTCGACGGGGCCGGTTGGGTGCCGTTCGACGCCACCCCGGCGTACGGTGTGCCCGGCTCCACCCGGTCGGCCTGGGCACCGGACACTGACGCGCCGGAGGCGACCAGCCCGAGCTCCGGCGCCACGAGCGCCCCGACGGACCCGGGCACATCGACGGAGTCGACCGGCCCGGACAACGCCGACCGGGACACCGACGACGGGCTCTCTCTCGGCGGGACGACGCCGAACGAGCAGCCACCGGTCTGGCCCTGGTGGGCAGCGGGACTGGTGGCGCTGCTGGTGCTGCTCGCGGTGCCCGCGCTGCGCCGGATGGCCCTGCGCCGCCGACGCAGTGGCCGCGCGGCGAGCGGGGCGATGGCCTCCGCCAGGGTCGACGGCGACAGCGAGCCGGGGGCACGTCCGGTGGTGGTCAGCGCGGACGCCAACCGGGCCCGCGCGGACGCGCACGCCGCCTGGGCGGAGCTGCTCG
>NZ_JBEYSL010000268.1:0-9162 GCF_040642735.1 Micromonospora sp. NPDC047753
AACCGGTACGGGCGGCCGATGCAGCGGCCGTACCGGTCGGTGTCGGCGCGGTGGGTGATGTGGAACATCGAGTGCCCCATCTCGCTGGAGCCCAGCCCGTCGATGAAGACCGAGCCGGGCACCTTCGCCACCCCGTCGCGGGTGATGGTGTCGCGCCAACCGACCGCGACCAGCCGGCGGATGTGCGGCTCGTGCGAGGCGTCGCCGGTGTTGAACCACAGCCGCACCGAGTCCAGGTCGTACCCGGACAGGTCGAAGCGGGCCAACTCCGCCCAGGTGACCGAGAAACCGAACACCCCGTCGGGGCGCCAGCGTTGGATGGCGTCCAGCACCTGCTCGCCGCCCTGCTCGGAGAGCAGGAACATCTGCGCGCGGTTGCCAAGCGCCTGGTTGACCATCAGCACCGTCGCGGTGTGCGGTGCGGGCAGCGCGTTGAGGATCCGGGTGGTGCCCTGCGCCTGCGGCATGGTGAGCAGGTGTCGGGTGGCCGCGAAGAGGCTGGCGTGCGAGTGCAGCACCGCCTTGGGCACCCCGGTCGTCCCGGAGGTGTGGGTGATCACGATCGGGTCGTCCGGGTGGTGCCGGTAGTGCGCCGGGGCCGCGGCCGAGTCACCCGTGCCGGCCTGCGCGGGAGTGCCGAGCAGGGGTACGCCGAGGTCGTGCCCGGCCAGCAGCGCGGTGTGCGCGTCGTCGGCCAGCACGCCGACGCCCCGCAGGCGGCGGATGTACTCGGCGGCTATCTCCGGGCGGAGTTTGCCGTTCATCAGCGCCGGGATCGCCCCGAGCCGGGCCAGCGCCAGGAAGCTGAGCACCATGTCGGCGGCGGCGGTGGCCCAGACGGCGACCGGGTCGCGGGGGCGTACTCCTTGTTCGTGCAGCCAGGCGGCGCGGGCGGCGACCCGCTCGTCGAGCAGCCCCAGCGTCAGCGGCGTCTCGGCGGGGTGCCCGTCGACGGCGGTGTCGAAGGTGAGGCCGGGCCCGTCCGGGTCGGCGCCGTGCGCCAGCACCCGGGCCAGAACGTTGCCCGCGCCCAGTTCGGTGTCGGCGGCCAGTGCGCCGCGCAGTCCCCGTGTCCTCATGGTCGTGCTCCTCCCCCCAGCAGCACCGCGACCGCCTCGGTCGGCCCGTCGGGTGCCTGTTCGATCAGGATCAGCAACACCTCGTCGGCGTCGCCGTCGTCGCGCAGCAGGTCGGCCTCGGCGACACCGTCGGTGTACGGGTCGCCGGTCGGGCTGAGGCAGACCACCGGTCCTCGCAGGTTCCAGCGGGCCGCGAGGTGCCCGGCGACGCTGTTGGGCACGGACTGGAAGAAGAACAGCGGGCCGATCCGCCCGCCGGCCTCGACGGTGGCCCGTACGTGCTGGGCGCTGGCGAGATCACCGCTGGCGCTGACCAGCACGATTCCCGTCCGCACCCCGGCGGGCACTCCCGCCGACCCGTACCCCCGCCGCAGACACCGTTCCGCGACGGCCACCACCACCGGCGCGAAGTCCGAGTGCACAAACCCCGGCACCCCCGCCACGGTGCCCCCGACGTCCCCGCCCTCGGGCCAGAGAGCCCGAGCTCTCTCCCCCGGCGATCGTGCGGTTCCGGTCGTCGATTCGGGCGCTTGGTCAGATTCGTCGGGGCAGAACGCGCGCGGCGGGGAGTGGGGGGCGGTCATCCGACGCCGACCAGGAGAGCGGTGTTGGCGCCACCGAAGGCGGCGTTGAGGGTCAGGGCGTGGGTGGCTTCCGTCCTTTGCGGACGGTCTCTGACGATGTTCAGAGGGCAGGATTCGTCGGGGCCCAGCCATCCGGCGTTGACCGGCAGGTCGCCGTGGCGCAGCGCGAGCGCGGTGACCACCAGTTCGAGCAGCCCGGACGCCTCCAGCGCGTGCCCGTGCACCGACTTCGTCGAGCTGACCGGGACCCGGGCGGCATGACCGCCGAGAGCCCGACGCAGGGCGGCGGCCTCGGCGGCGTCGCTCTGCGCGGTACCGGTGGCGTTGGCGTTGACGTAGCCGACGGACTGCGGTGGCAGCCCGGCCCGGCGCAGCGCGCCGTCGACCGCGCGGGCCAGCCCGGTGCCGCCGGGCTCCGGCTGGCAGGGATGGAACGCGTCGCCGGCCCGCCCCCAACCGACCACTGTGGCCACCGGCTCGACACCGCGTCGCCGAACGGCGCTCGACTCCAGCACCACGGCGGCCACGCCGTCACCCAGCAGCAACCCTCGACGGCCGGCGCTGAACGGGCGGACCGCCCCGTCGACAGCGAGGGCGCGACCGGCGTCGAAGAGCGCGTACTGGTCCGACTCCACCAGGTAGCCGGCAGCGACCACGACCCGCTCGACATCATCCCGGGTGATCCGGGCGGCGGCGTCGGCCACCGCCGTGCTGGCCGACACGCAGGCGCTGGTGTAGACCCGGATGTGATCGGACAGCCCACATCGTGCGGCGAGCTGACCGGCGAGCGCGGCCGGCGTCGGGCCCACGGCCGGGCCGCCGTGCACGGCGAGGAGCAGGGCGCACCCGGCGCGCTGCGCGCGGTTCAGACCGGCCGCGCGGCAGGCCGCGTCGATCGCGGTGGCCAACTCGTCGGGGAGGGTAGCGACCTCGGGCAGGGTGGCCGCCACTGTGACCCGGCGGGCGGCGGTGTCGAACCGGTCCACCGGTCCGAACGCCGGCACGCCGGCCAACACCCCGGCGAGCTGCGCATCGGCGCCCCGTCCCAGGGCGCTGACCGCGTACACACCGGTGAGCTGGGCGACGCGCGCCTCAACCATCTGCGGAGGCGGTCAGCGACGCCCGGAACACCACCAGGGCGTCGTCGACTGTGCGGATGCCGGCCAGTTCGTCGTCGGTGAGGTCGAGCCGGCGTTCGTAGCGCTGCTCGACGAGGTGCACCAGCCAGGCAAGCTCCATCGAGCCGATCCGGTCGGACACGTCGGCAGCCGGTTTCGCTGTGAGTTCGGCGAGCATGGTCATCAGGTCAGCTCGCCCCAGATCGGGCTGACCGCCCATCAGCTCTTGTCGCTCGTCGCCTCGGTGACCCGATCGGCGACCATTGTGGTGAACTCGCCGACCGTCATCAGGGCGAGCTGCTCCGACTCGTCGTCGGCGAACGTCAGGCCGTACCGGTCCTCGACCCGGACGGACAGGTCGGCCAGGGCGAGTGACTCCAGGTCGACGCCGGAAGGGCCGAGCGTGGTGTCGTCGTCGAGCCCCTCGACGTCGTAGTTCATGTCGGCGAGCTGCTCGACGACGAAGGCGCGGACCTCGGCTCTCATGGATACCCTTTCTGCGTGGCTCAGCTGACGGTGTCCGATCGGGACACCGCCTACGTGTGGGTCGGCCGGGACACCGGCGGTCAGCCGGATCCGGCCGCTGTGCTGCTGCGGCGGGCGGGTGCTCTGCTGCTCGGTCGCCCGGACGCCGAGCTGGTGCTGACGCACGACCGCGAGGGACGGCCGGTCGTCCGGGTCGACGAGGCGACCGGGTCGGTCGAGCTGGCGGTCAGCGTCAGCCGCACCGCCGGGCTGGTGGTGGTCGCCGCCCGTCAAGCCGGCGCGGTCGGGGTGGACGTGGAGCGGATCCGCCCGCTGCCGGCGCTCGCGCTGGCCCGCCGCTGGTTCCCGCCCGCCGAGCTGGCCTGGTTGGGCGATCGGCCCGAGGCCAGCCGAACGGTGGACTTCCTGCGGCTGTGGACCGCCAAGGAGGCGGTCGGCAAGGCGCTCGGGCAGGGGTTGCGCGGCGGCGGGCTGCGCCGGCTGATGCCGCCGCCGGGGCTGCCGTTGCGGCCGGTGCCCAGCACCGGGCTGCTGCGGGTCGGCCACCCGCCGCTGGGCGGGGGGCTCGTCCTGGCGGTCGCCGCGCACGCGGGCGAGCAGGTCGACGTCGAGGTGGTGCAGCGGCCCGGTCACGGGGTGACCGCCGAGCGCAGCGCATCGGTCGAGCGGACCAGCTTGCCGGTGGTGGTACGGGGCAACTGATCGAGCAGGTGCAACGCCCTGGGCCGTTTGTAGCCGGCCAACCGCTCGGCGAGGAGCTTGTCCAGCGTCTCCTCCGACAACGGACCGTCCGGTTGGACGTACGCGGTGATGCCGTCGTCCCAGACCACCACGGCGGCGGCGACGCCGGTCAGCTCGGCGACGGTGGCCTCCACCTCGGTCAGGTCGACCTTCATCCCGCCGACGGAGACCTGCGAGTCGAGTCGACCGCGCACCGTGACCAGGCCGGTGTCGTCGTCGACGGTCCCGGCGTCGCGGGTGTGCAGCCAGCCGTCGGACCAGCGGGTCGGGTCGCTCAGCCCGACGTACGGCGACGCCGGGCAGGACACCCACAGCTCACCGCCGGACTCGCGGACCTCGATCCCGGGCGCGGGGGCGATCGACGGTCGGTGCGACCCGTGCAGGTCGGTGCCGATCACCCCGACCTCGGTCATCCCGTACATGTTGCCCAGGGGTACGCCGTACCGGTCGGTGAACGCCCGGGCGACGGCGGCCGGGACCAGCTCACCCCCGGTGGTCATCCGCCGCAGCTGTGGCAGTGGACCGGTCGGGCGGGTGGAGGCGAGCAGTCCGATGTGGAACGGCACGCCGAGCACTGTGGCCGGCGTGGGGCCGGCGCTGATCGCGGCCAGCACGGCGTCGCCGCTGAGCCGCTCCGGCGGCACCAGCTCGACCCCGGCGTGCAGCCCGTAGAGCAGGCCACCGACCAGGCCGAGCACGTGCACCATCGAGGGCAGCAGGATGATCCGCTCGCCGGGCAGCGCCACCCCGTCGATCCGGGTGTAGCGGTGCACCTCGGCGACCAGGTCGGCGGCGGTGCGGCCGATCACCTTGGACGGGCCGGTGGAGCCGGAGCTGAGCTGGATCACGGCGTGGCCGTTGACCGCCGGGCGGTCGGCGTACCGGGTCACGCCCTCGGTGACGTCGACGAAGATCTTCAGGGCGCCGCCACCGGTCCGCACCGGAGCGACCACCACCTGCGGGGTCAACCGGGTCAGCGCCCGGTCCACCTCGTGGTCGGTGAGCCGGTGGTCCAGCAGGATCGCCTGCCCCCCGGCGCGCCAGGTGGCGAGCAGGTTCACCACGTACGCCAGCGACGGCGGCAACCGCAGCGCCACGGCGCCACCGGGGCGCAGTCCGGCGGTGGTCAGCCGCTCCTGCGCGGCGGTGACCAGCCGGTGCAGGGTCGCCCGGTCGACGGGCTCGGGCAGACGAAGACAAACGTCGGTCGGGTGGCCGGCGAAGAGGACTTCGTCCACCCAGCCGGGGTCTGTCGCCGTAGGATCTTCTGCCGTCACTGCCGTTCACCGCCCAGCAGGAAAGAGGGCGAATCCGCCCATCACGTACGCTTGTCGGGGTGCTGCGGGGAACCATACGACTCCCACGTGGCCATTGCTAGATGCGAATGGATGGATCAAAAGCAGCGGCCAGCCGGATTGCCGACAGCCCGTTCGGCGGGCAGGATCGGGCGGGTGATTCGGCAGAACGTCACCGAGGCATGACCCCTCGTACAACCGTCGCGCGTCCTCAGCCGGACGGCCGATGGCGGCGAGGTCGCCGGCCGAGCGAGACGGCTCTCGGGCGCCAAGGCCTGTTTCACAAGGGCGGTCGAGCCGAGGCGGTGCCCTGGCGACGGCCGGCCAGGTCCTATCAAACAGGCCTTAGCTCGGTTTGATGCTGGCGAGTTGGACGAGCAGCTGAACCAGGCGGTACGCCTCGGCGACGTCGGCGGCGTGGAAGGCGACCGTCCGGCCACCACCGACGCGGGTAACACCCGGCACCAGAACTGCGAGGTCGACCATGTACGGCCCGTACAGGTCGACCTCGACGTCAACCGGCCCGGCCATCTTCGCCGGCGGTATCGAGGCGCGCCGGGCGACCGCGTCGGCGGCGGCATGGCGCAGCCGCTCCCGTGCCTCCTGCGGATGCAGGGCCACCGCGGCGGCCTGACCCAGGGTCTGCTTGACGGCGACGGTGACCGCCGAGGGCGCCACCGCGCTGAACTCGGCGCAGGCGGTGTCGTCCCCGCTGAGCAGGACGACGGGCGCATCGAGGTGCCCTGCCATGGCGACGTTGAGGCCGATCTCGCCCAGCGACCGCCCGGCCACCCGTACGTCGAGGATGGCGTCGCTCATCGTGTGGGCCAGCACGGCGGGCCCGGCACCCGCCCGAGCGTGATAGCCGATGAGCAGGACGGCATCGGTGTGCTCGTCCAGCCCGGCGAGCATGCCCAGCGGCCGGGGTTTGCCCCGCACCAGGTGAGCACGCTGGTCGAGGTTCTCGGGCAGGATGTTCCGGAACGTCCCGTGCGCGTCGGCGACCCACACGACCGCCTCGGGTTCGGCATCGAGGACCCCGGCGATCACCGCGTTCGCCTCGGCCGTCATCAACGCCCGGCCGCGCTCGTAGTCGTACCGATCCGGATTCGTCTCGGTGGGATGAACGATCCCCGAGATGCCCTCCATGTCCACCGAGATCAGTACCTTCACAACTGCAAGACCCTACGCGCCGCAACCCGTCCCCACCGCGCCGATCTTGCGGTTTCGGTCGTCGAGACGCGTGACATGCCCCCTATGTCGCGACACCAAGTGCAAGATCGCGGGAAGAGGGCGCCGGGGGCGCGGGGAGCTTCAGGCCAGGGCTGGGGTTTGGGCGTGGATGTGGAAGCGCAGCGAACGGGCGTCGGTGAAGCACTCCCGCATCGGGCGTACGAGGTCCCGGTGCTCGGGGCTGCGTTCCCACTCCTCGAAGTCGGCCAGGCTCGCCCACTCGCTGGTGATCAGCCACTGCTCCGGGTCGGTCGACGACCGGCACACCTGGTCGACCAGGTGCCCCGGCACACCGCCGGCGACCAGGTGTCGCACCTGTTCGTACGCGGCGAGGAACTGTTCGGTGCGCGGCACCGGCACCCGTACCAGAAAGACCACCCGGGCCCGTTTGTCGCTCATGACGCCTCTTCCCTCATCGGCGCGGCCCCGCGCAGGACCAGCGCACTGTTGAACCCGTCGAAACCCCGCGCGCAGATCAGGGCGAGTCGGCTGCGCGGTCGGCGGTGCTCGCGCAGGAAGTCCAGCTCGCAGCCCTCGGCCACCTCGTCCGGTCCCGCCGACGCGGGCAACGTGTCGTGGGCGAAGGCGAGCAGCGCGGTGGCCACGTCCAACGCCGAGCCGCCCTGGTACGCCCGACCGGTCAGCGGTTTCTGCGTGGTCACCGGGGGCGGCCGGTCGGCGAACACTGCCCGCAGCGCCTCGGCCTCGCTGCGGTCGTAGCGGGGCACGCCGAGAGCGTCGGGCAGCACCACGTCGATTCCGGCGGCGGCGACGCCCGCCCGGTCCAGAGCCAGCCGCATCGCCCGCGCGTACTGGGCCGGGTCGCCGCTGCTCTGCGCCGTGGTGTGCGCGGCGTCGTGGGTGGAGCCCCACCCGCTCACCTCGCCGTAGACCCGGGCGCCCCGGGCCAGGGCGTGCCCCAGCTCCTCCACCACGAACACCGCTCCTCCCTCGGCCGGCAGGTAGCCGCTGGCGGTGGCGTCGAACGGCCGGTACGCCCGCTCCGGGTCGGCGACGTCACTGAGCAGCCCCGAGCGCAGCTGACAGGCGAGCGCGTACGGGCTCAACGGGCACTCGGTGGCCCCGGCGATCACGACCGGGGTGCCCCGGCGCACCGCGCGGGCGGCGTGGGCCAGGCTGTCCAGGCCGCCGGCCGACTCCGCGACCAGCACCCCGCTCGGGCCCTTGAACTGGTGGTGGATGGAGAGCTGCCCGACGCTGGCGGCGTAGAACCAGGCGATCGACTGGTACGCCCCGACCGTCCGCGAGGTGCCACCCCACAGCCGTTGCAGTTCCCGCTGACCGAACAGGTTGCCCCCGGACGAGCTGGCCAGGGTCACCGCGTAGCCGTACGGGTCGGGGGCCCGGTCGGGCAGGCCGGCGTCGGCCAGCGCCAGCCGGGTGGCGGCGAAGCCGAGGTGCGTCCACCTGTCGGTCTGCACCAACTGTCGACTGTCGGCGTAGGAGTCGGCGGTGAAGCCGGGCACCTCCCCGCCGAAGCGGGTCGGATAGCCGGCCGGGTCGAACAACGTGATCGGCCCGGTCCGGCGGGTGCCGGCAAGGACCGTACGCCAGTGCGCGTCCGCGCCGATGCCGCTCGGTGCGACCACCCCGATGCCGGTCACCACCGCCCGGGCCGTCGCGCCGCCACTGTGCGAAGCGGCGCTCACGCCAGCACTCCGCTTCGCTCCGCGCCGGCGTGAGACGCCGCGCTGCTGTGCCTGATGGTTCGCTCGCTCACGCCGCCACCGCGCCGAGCATCCGACGGAAGACCATCGCCGACTGGAAACCGCCGAAACCGCTGCCCACCGAGAGGGCCACGTCCACCGGCACCTCCCGTGCCTCATTGGGTACGTAGTCCAGGTCGCACTCCGGGTCCCGGGTGCTCCAGTTCGCCGTCGGCGGCACCACACCGAACTCGATGGCGAGGGCGCACGCGGCCATCTCGATCGACCCGATCGCGCCGAGCGAGTGCCCGACCATCGACTTGATCGAGCTGATCGGGATCCGGTACGCGGCCTGGCCCAGCGCCCGCTTGAACGCGGCCGTCTCGTGTCGGTCGTTCTGCCGGGTGCCCGAGCCGTGGGCGCTGATGTAGGAGACCTGCTCGGGCAGGATCCGGCCCTGCCGGAGCGCGTCGGTGACGGCGAGGCCCATCTCCAGCCCGTCCGGTCGCAGCCCGGTCATGTGGAAGCCGTTGCTGCGGCTGGCGTAGCCGGCCACCTCGCAGTAGATGTGCGCTCCCCGACGCCGGGCGTGGCCGGCCTCCTCCAGCACCAGCACCGCCCCGCCCTCGGCCAGCACGAACCCGTGCCGATCGGCGTCGAACGGGCGGGAGGCGTGTGCCGGGTCGTCGTTGTCCGGGCTGGTCGCCTTGATCGCGTCGAACGAGGCGACAGTGACCGGCGAGATCGGCGAGTCGGACGCGCCGGCCAGCATCACGTCCGCCTCACCGTCCACGATCATCTGGTGGGCGTACCCGATGGCGTCGATGCCGGAGGTGCAGCCGGTGGACACGACCTGCGCCGGGCCGTGCAGCCCGTGCCGGCAGGCCACGTCCGCGGCGAGGCTGCTGGGCACCAGCGCCTGATAGAGGTACGGGCCACCGCGCGTGCCGTCCACCAAC
>NZ_JBEYSL010000269.1:0-9146 GCF_040642735.1 Micromonospora sp. NPDC047753
GTGGCGTACCAGCACACGCAGTCAGACCTCCAACTGCGTGGAGGTCGCCCCACTGGCCGCCGGCCCGTCGGCGGTCGCCCTGCGCGACAGCAAGGACCGGGGCGGCCCGGTGCTGCTGTTCAACCGCGCGGGATGGCTCGGCTTCATCACCGGGGCGAAGAAGGGCCAGTTCGATCTGAACTGATCCGGTGACTGGTACGGGGCCGTCGGCGCACTGCCGGCGGCCCCGTCGCGTCGTACCCGCAGGCTCGGTCGCTCCGCGACCCGCGACCCTGCTGAGCAGGCATCCGCCGATCGGACGAGGCTCGAAACCGATAGGCGCGTTTCAGTTGCTGCGACGAACACGGGGCGTAACATGGCCTCGAGTACGTGGAACTTCCACACTGGCTCATCCGTCGCGGTTCATCCGGAGACCCTCATGCGGTTCCTGATCGTTCGCACCGACATCCGCGCCGTCGCTGACGGGGACATCGCCGCCGCCTGGGCGGACGGCCACCGACTTCGCGACGAGACGACCACGCCCGAGCCGCGCCGGCAGACCGTCCACGCCGAGAACCGGGACGCCGCGCTGCAACTGGCCCGCGCCCTGGCCACCGTCGGCGCGGTCCGCGCCGGCAAGCAACGGGTCAAGGTCCTCCCGCTGATCGAGGCGCGGCCCGCCTTCCGACGCAGACCGGGCCGCACCGGCACCTGATTCCACAGGTCGTCCGTCGTGGTCGGACCGGCTCCCCCGCCGCGTTTGATCGCACCCGCTGACCACGACGGCCCGTGTTCCCGGCCCGTGACCGCCGCGGCAACGGCGGCCACGGGTCGGGACCGTGCTCAGCTGTCGGCGTCCGTCCAGCCGTCCAGCCAGCGGTGGATGAGAAACAGCGCGATCGACGACGGAGGCGGCAGGATCAGCCGGGCCCCGTCGCCCACGTCCACCGTCTGCCCGGCCAACGCCGCCCCGATCTCCCGGCGGGAGAACCACCGGGCGTACGCGATCTCGGACGGGTCGACCCGCACCGGCTCGGCCGGATCGGCAGTGGCCAGGAAGCCCAGCATCAGCGAACCGGGGAACGGCCAGGCCTGGCTGCCCACGTACCC
This sequence comes from Micromonospora sp. NPDC047753, assembly GCF_040642735.1. NCBI lineage: Bacteria > Bacillati > Actinomycetota > Actinomycetes > Micromonosporales > Micromonosporaceae > Micromonospora > Micromonospora sp. NPDC047753. The sequence goes on from NZ_JBEYSL010000269.1 coordinate 1,090, forward strand.
GATGCGCTCGACGCCGATGCCCACCTCCTCGCGGACCTCGCGCAGCACAGCCGCCTCCGCCGACTCCCCCGGCTCGACGTAGCCGGCCAGGCAGGAGTAGCGGCGACCACCCGGGGTGCCCTGCCAGCCGGCGTTGTTGCCGAGTAGGCAGTGGCCGTCCGGGCCGTCCACGCCATCGTGGACGAGCACGATCATCGCCGGGTCGGTACGCGGCCAGATCCGCCCACCGTTGCGGTCCACCCGGGACCAACCGGCCTCGTCCATCGCGGTCGGCGCGCCGGTGCTCGTCGAGTAACCGTGTCGGGTGTGCCAGTTGACCAGCGCCAGCGCGGTGGTGAAGATGCCGGCCTCCCGGTCGGCGAGCAGGTGACCCACCTCCCGGAGGTGGACAGCCCGGGTTCCCGGGGTCGCCGGAAGAGGCGCGTCGACAGCGAAGACCGGCACTCCGTCCGGCTCAACACCCAGGAACATCGCCACCGACTCCGACCCGGCGGGCACGTCGGCCGCCCCGAACAGCACCAACGTCGGAGGCGACGTCTCGGTACGGGCCAGCGTCCGACCCTCGTCGGTCGAGTCGAGCAGCAGCACCCGGGCGCGCAACCACGCCTCGGTCAACCACTGCGGGTCACCACGCCGGTGCGCGGCCCGATCCAGCGTGGACCGCGCCAACGGCGGCGCCGCCTCCCCGCTCACGTCAGCGCCCCGCTGCTGAGCCCCATGGCCTGCTCGCTCACGCCTGCTGCTCGGTCTGCACCCTGGTCAGCGCGGCCAGCCCCGGGGTGACCCGCTCCGCGTCGCCGAGCACCACGATCGCCGCCCGGGCCGGGGCCAGGTAGCGGGCCGCCGCCTGCGCGACGTCGTCGATGCTCGCCTTCGCCAACCTCGCCGCGTACTCGGCGAGGAAGTCCAGGCGCAGACCGTTGCCGGCGTACGCGCTGGTCAACGCCGCCAACCCGGCCTGGGTGGACATGCCGAGCTGGAGGGTGCCCAGGGCGTACTGCCGGGCCTGCTCCAACTCCTCGGGCTTCGGCGGCAGCGACGCCAACCGACCCAGCTCGTACGTCGTCTCCAGCAGCGCCGGGCCGGTGACCTCGGTGGCCACGTCGGCGGCGGCGACCAGCACCGACCCGGCGACGGAGTGCTCGATCACCGAGTGCGGGCCGTACGTGTAGCCCTTGTCCTCGCGGATGTTCTCCACCCACCGGGAGGAGAAGTAGCCGCCGAAGATCAGGTTGGCCAGTTGCAGTGGGGCGTGGTCCAGGTCGGTGCGCGACACCGCCGGCAGCGCGATCCGCAGCGAGGACTGCACCGAGCCCGGCCGGTCGACCAGCACCAGCGGCCCCGGCTCCAGTGGCGGGGTCGCCGGCAGTTCGGCCACCCGCCCGGCACCCGACCAGCCACCGAGCGCCCGCTCGGCTGCGTCCAGTGCCTTCTCCGGCTGGACGTCACCGACCAGCACCAACTGCGCGCCGGTCGGGTGGACCCGCTCCGAGTGCAGGGTGCGCAGCGCCGCCGGTCGGACGGCACGGATCTGGCCGGGCTCCGGCGTCTGCGTCGCGTACGGGTGCCGGCCGTAGATCCGCTTGAGCAGCGCCTCCCGGGCCAGGTGCGAAGGCTGGCTCTGTGCCACCTGGATCCGGTCGACGAGTCGGTCCCGTTCGGTGGCCACCTCGTCACCGGGGTAGCTGGCGCCGGTCAGCACCTCGGCCAGCAGCTCCAGCATCCGGTCCAGACCGGTGACCAGGCCGGCGCCGGAGAGCATCAGCCGGTCCGGGTCGACGCCCGCGGAGAGCCCGCCGCCCACCTTCTGCAACTCGGCGGCGATCTGCACGCTGGACATCGACCCGGTGCCGGAGAGCATGGTCTGCGAGAGCATCGCGCCGCGGGCCAGGTGGACCCGGCCGAACGGCACCCAGAGCCGCAGTTCGACAAGGGGTACGGCGGGCCGGCGTACGGCGATCACGGTGAGCCCGTTGCGCAGTGTGCGCTCGGCCTGCTTGGGCACCTTGAGCTTGCGGTTCGGCCCGAGCGGCGGCAGCGTACGCGGGTGGGCGGGAGCGGTGGTGACACTCATCGGGCGCCTCCGGCGATGACCTCGATGGCGGCCCGGCGCTCCGGGCGCAGGGTGGCCGCGGCGGCCCGGACCTGCTCCTCGGTGACCTCGCCGACCAGCCGGGGCAGTTCGTTGAGCAGACCCGGTTCGCCGCGTTGCTGCTCCAGCACTGCCATGCGTAGCGCCCGACCGAGCACAGCGTCGGTGTCCCGCAGCAGGTGGGTCGCCATCCGGGCCTGGGTGCGGGCCAGCTCGCCGTCGGTCAGCCCGTCGGTGGCCAGCCGGTCCAGTTCCTCGTCGATGGTGCGCAGCACCTTGTCCACGTCGCCACCGGGCGGCAGGTGCGCCTGCAACAGCAGCGCGGTGGGGTCGCGGACGTCGAACGGGTCGCCCATGAAACCGAGGTATCCGCCGAGGCTGGTCACCGTGCGGTCCCGCTGCACCAGTCGTTCGACAAGCCGCGACGCGTCGCCGTCGGTGAGCACCTCGGCCAGCACCACGTACGGCAGGTAGCCGGCGAAGTCGGAGACCGGGTCGGGCACGCGCCAGGCGCCGGCCACCGCCGGCAGCGGCGCCAGGGCGTCGGTGTACGAGGTGCGCCGCTCGGCGGTCAGGTCGGGCTCGGTGAAGTCGGGCCGTTGCGGTGCCGGCCGGGCCGGCACGTCGCCGAAGTGCCGGGTGACCAGCTCGGTCGCCTCGGCCACGTCGATGTCCCCGCTGACGGCCAGTACGGCGTTGCCGCTGGCGTAGTAGCGGCGGAAGAAGTCCGCGGCGTCGGCGACGGTCGCCGACTCCAGGTCGTCGAAGGAGCCGTAGCCGTCGTGGGCGTTGGGGAAGGTGTCGAACATGACCGGAGGCAGGGTCAGCCAGGGGAAGCCGCCGTACGGCCGGTTGAGCACGTTGACCCGGATCTCCTCCTTGACCACGTCGACCTGGTTACGCAGGTTCTCCTCGGTCAGCCGGGGGCCCCGCATCCGGTCCGCCTCCAGGAACAGCGCGCGTTCCAGCGCGTTGCTCGGCAGCGTCTCGAAGTAGTCGGTGTAGTCCAGGTGGGTGGAGCCGTTGAAGGTGCCGCCCGCCCCCTGCACGTGCCGGAAGTGGGCCAGCTTCTCCAGGTTCTCCGAGCCCTGGAACATCAGGTGCTCGAAGAGGTGGGCGAAGCCGGTACGCCCCTCCGGCTCCGAGCGGATGCCCACGTCGTAGACCACCGCCACCCCGATCACCGGGGCACTGCGATCGGGGGTGAGCACCACCCGCAGGCCGTTGTCGAGGGTGAACCGCTCGACCGGATACTTCGTCGCTGGAATTCTGGATCTCCGCGCCGCCACGGAGTCGACCCTAGCGCGTCGACACCTCCGCCACCCGCGACCTTCCCGGAGCCGCCGCGACCGGGGCTGTCACCAGGGGCAGCACCTCGGCGCCGACCCGCTCGGCCTCCTCGCGGTGCGGCCAGCCGGAGAGGATGAACTCGTCGACGCCGAGCGCGGCGTACTCGTCGATTCGGGCCGCGACCTCGGCGTAGCTGCCGACCAGCGCGGTGCCGGCGCCCTCGCGGACCAGGCCGACGCCGGCCCAGAGGTTCGGTGCGACGGTGAGGCCGTCGGTGCGGCCGGCGTTCAGCGCGGCCATCCGGGTCTGACCCACCGAGTCCATCCGACGGAACCGGGCCTGGGCGGCGGCGATCCGCTCCGGGCTCATCCCGGCCAGCAGCCGGTCGGCCTCGGCCCACGCCTCGGCGCTGGTGGGGCGGGCGATGACGTGCAGCCGGAGGCCCGTGCGCAGGGTGCGGCAGTGCTCGGCGGCGAGCGCCCGGACCCGGGCGACCCGGGCCGCGATGGACGTCGGTGGTTCACCCCACATCAGGTACACGTCGGCCTGCCGGGCGGCCACCGTCTCGGCGGCCGGGGACGCGCCGCCGAAGTAGACCGGCGGCGGCGCGGCGAGTGGGGTGGCCAGGCCACCGCCGTCGACCCGGTAGTGCTTTCCGGCGTAGTCGAACGGCCCGCCGGCCCAGGCACGGCGAAGCACCTCGACGAACTCGCCGGTGCGGGCGTACCGGTCGTCGTGCCCGAGGAAGTCGCCGTACGCCCGCTGCTCGGCCGGGTCGCCCCCGGTCACGATGTTGAGCGAGAGCCGGCCGCCTGAGACGGCCTGGAACGCCTCGGCCTGCTGGGCGATCAGGGTGGGCAGCGCGAAACCGGCCCGGACCGCGACCAGCATGCCGAGCCGTTCGGTGTGCTGGGCGACCGCGGCGCAGACGATCCACGGGTCGGGGCAGCCGGCACCCACCGGGGTGAGAACGGCGGTGAACCCGTTCGTCTCGGCGGCCCGGCCAACCTCGGCCAGGTAGGCCACCGTCGCGGCCCGGTCGTGCCTCGCGGCGCCCGCGGTGACGGTGGCGGCACCGACCTGGTCGCCGTCGCCAGAGGTGGGCAGGAACCAGTGGAAGGTCATCGCGAAGTCGCCTCTCTGCCGGTGACCGATCGCCGATTACCCTAGCAAGCTGGTAGGAAATACCGACATAATTGAGATGCTCCATCCCGCCATGTGGATGGGCCTTGACGCTGACCGCAGCCTGGCCCACTCTTCCTACCAACTAAGTAGGAATACTGCGGATTGGATGGACGATGAGACGGCTCCCCCTGCGCCGGTTGGTCACCCTGGCCACCCTCGCCGTGGTCGGCGCGGCGACCCTGGGCGGCACCGCCGCGTGCGGCGACGACAGCGAGGGCGCGGGCGGCAGCTCCGGCCCGGTCACGCTGCGCCTCGGCTACTTTCCCAACATCACCCACGCGCCGGCCGTCGTCGGCGTGGAGAAGGGCATCTTCACGGAGAAGCTCGGCACCAACGTCAAGCTGGACCCGAGGACCTTCAACGCCGGCCCGGCCGCCATCGAGGCGGTCTTCTCCGGTGCGCTGGACGCCACCTACATCGGTCCGAACCCGACGGTGAACGCCTTCTCCAAGTCCAAAGGCGAGGCCGTCCGGGTCATCTCCGGCGCGGCCTCCGGCGGCGTGGCGCTGGTGGTCAAGCCCAGCATCACCGGCGCGCAGGACCTGAAGGGCAAGAAGATCGCCACCCCACAGCTGGGCAACACCCAGGACGTGGCGATCCGGTACTGGCTCAAGCAGCAGGGCCTCACCACCACCAAGGAGGGCGGCGGCGACGTCAAGATCGTGCCGCAGGAGAACTCCCAGACCGTCGAGACGTTCAACAGCGGCGCGATCGACGGCGCCTGGGTGCCCGAGCCGTTCGTCTCCCGCCTGGTCAACGCCGGCGGCAAGGTGCTCGTCGACGAGCGCGACCTGTGGCCGGACAAGAAGTTCGTCATCACCAACCTGCTGGTGAGCACCAAGTTCCTCAAGGCACACCCGGACGTGGTGCAGAGGCTGGTGGACGGTCAGGTGGCCGCCAACGAGTTCGTCAACACCAAGCCGGACGAGGCGCAGCAGGCCATCTCCGACGCGATCGGCAAGATCACCGGAAAGCCGCTCGATTTGAAGCTCATCAAGCAGGCGTGGCCGACGTTGGAGTTCACCAACGACCCGATCTCGTCCTCCCTGAAGGCCGGGCTCGACCACGCCGTCGACGTCGGCCTGACCGAACCGGTGGACCTCAAGGGCCTGTACGACCTGAAATACCTCAACAACGCGCTCAAGGCGCAGGGCAAGCCCGAGGTCGTCCAGCCATGACGTCGACCACGACGACGCCGCAGAGCGTGACCACAGCGGTCGCGCTCTCCGGCGTGACAAAGGTGTACGGGCGCGGGGCGAACGCCGTCCTGGCCCTGGACGGAGTGTCGCTGGACGTCGCACCCGGCGAGTTCGTCTGCCTGGTCGGCGCGTCCGGCTGCGGCAAGAGCACCCTGCTCAACCTGGTGGCCGGGCTGGACCGGGTCAGCGGCGGGCAGATCACCCTGGGCGGCGACGTCAACCCGGGCCTGATGTTCCAGGAGCCGGCGCTCTTCCCGTGGCTGACCGTCGACGCCAATGTGGAGGTGCCCCTCAAGCTTCGCCGACTGCCCCGGGCCCAGCGTCGCGAGCGGGTGGCCGAGCTGCTGCGCACCGTCCACCTGGCCGACTTCGGCCGTAAGCGCCCGCACGAGCTCTCCGGCGGGATGCGGCAGCGTGTCGCGCTCGCCCGCACGCTGGCACTGGACACTCCGGTGCTGCTGATGGACGAGCCGTTCGGCGCGCTGGACGCGATGACCCGGGACATCCTGCACGACGAGTTGGAACGGATCTGGTCCGAGCGCAAGCTCTCGGTGCTCTTCGTGACGCACAACGTCCGCGAGGCGGCCCGGCTGGCCGACCGGATCATCCTGCTCTCCAGCCGACCCGGCCGGATCATCTACTCCACCGAGGTGAACATCCCGCGCCCTCGCCGGATCGACTCCCCCGAGGTCGCCGCCATCGCCGCCGAGGTCACCGAGCGGCTCCGTACGGAGGTGGGCCGCCATGGCCAGTGACACCCTCACCAGTTCGGCGCGTACCGACGCGGAGATCACCGGCCTCGACGCGCTGGAAATCGCCGGTCGGGACAAGGAGGTCTCCCGGGGCGCCCGGATCTGGGCGGCCACCTGGCCCAAGCTCGCCGCACTGGCCATCGCCATCGCAATCTGGCAGGCCGTGGTCTGGACCGGGTGGAAGGACCCGTGGGCCCTGCCCGGCCCAGGGCCGGTCTTCGCCGACCTCGCCGACTACTTCCTGAGTCAAGCGCTCTGGGACGGGCTGGCCACCACGGCACGGCGTGCGGTGATCGGCTTTGCCGCCGCAGTGGCCGTCGGGCTGCTGCTCGGCCTCGGCGTCTCTCGGTCGAAGGTGCTCCGGGCCGCCATCGGGTCCATGATCACGGCACTACAGACGATGCCGTCGATCGCCTGGTTCCCCCTGGCGATCCTGCTCTTCGAACTCAGCGAACAGGCGATCTTCTTCGTGGTGGTGCTCGGTGCCGCGCCGTCCATCGCCAACGGTGTCATCCATGGCGTGGACTACGTCCCGCCGCTGCTGCAGCGCGCCGGCCGCAACCTGGGCGCCCGAGGTCTGAACCTGTACCGGTACGTCATCGCGCCGGCCGCGTTGCCCGCGATCGTCGCCGGCCTCAAGCAGGGCTGGGCCTTCGCATGGCGGAGTCTGATGGCCGGTGAATTGCTCGTGGTCATCGCCGCGCGAACGTCGATCGGCGCTCAGCTCACCTACGCGAGGGATTTCTCGGACGCGGAACGGCTGATGGCCATCATGATCGTCATCCTGGTCGTCGGACTCCTCGTAGACACCGCGTTCGGCGCTGCGGACAAGGCGATCCGGCGCCGCTGGGGCGTACTGGACCAGGCTGGTCAGTGACGTGTTCGTCTCCGCGCGCAGCGACTACGCGCTCCGGGCGATGCTCGCCGTCGCCGCCGCCGGTGGTGGCGGCGACGGTGACCGGGTCGGCGAGTTGGCGAAGGCGGCCAGCCTGGCCGAGGTACAGGACATCCCGCTCAGCTTCCTGCAGGGCATCCTGCTCGACCTGCGCCGGGCCGGTCTGCTGCACAGCCATCGCGGCGCCGACGGCGGGTACGCGCTGACCCGCCCGGCCGACGAGATCACCGTCGGAGACGTGCTGCGTGCGGTCGGCGGGTCGCTCACCACGGTGCGCGGTCTGCCGGCCGAGCGGGCCGGCTATCACGGAGTGGCCGCCGGGCTCACCGACGTCTGGCTGGCGGTGCACGGGGCGATCGCCACTGTGGTCGACAGCGCCACCCTGGCCGACCTGCTCACCCACGCCCCCGTCAGCCCCATCCCCACACCCCCCGCCTGACCCGCCCCACCCCACCCCGCCCCCCGCTCCACTTCCGCCTCGCGATCTTGCACTTTCTGTCGCCGCGCATGAGACGTAACGGCCCATACCGGCAACAGAAACTGCAAGATCGGCGCGGTGGTTGGTGTGGGGTGGGGGGTGTGGGGTCCCCGCCTACGCACTGGACTCGATGTCGGTGGAGCTGTCCTTCATGATCGGCCCAGCG
>NZ_JBEYSL010000270.1:0-9089 GCF_040642735.1 Micromonospora sp. NPDC047753
GCCGGAGCCCGAGCTGCGCAGGGATCAAGCCTGACCGCCCGGAGCAGCTCGGGCTCCGGCGGAAAACCCACGACCAGAGCAGATCAGAGAACGAGACGAGCCTTCTGGAACGCCTCCGCCTCATCATCCGTGCCGACCTTGCCGTACATGCCGACCATGAGCAGCACCAGGGCTGCCGTCATCACCACGACCACAGTGGTGATGCTGAAGTTGAAGATGTTGGCGTCGGTCCGGATGAACGCGAGACCGGCCAGGCTGACCACCATGAGGCCGTACGCCAGCCACTGGTTGATCGCCACGTCGATGTTGCGGCCGAGCGCGGTGCCGACCAGCACGACGACCCCGACCAGCACGCTGAACAGCGAGAAGCCGAGGTTGGTGCCCTGACCGAGGACCCGGGTGTCGTCCTGGGCGAGGATCTCGTTGCCGGTGCTGGCGATGATGCCGAGCACCCCGAAGACGACCAGGTACAGACCGGTCAGCCCGCCGATCGCCCGGTAGATCGGCCGCGCGGGGTGGTTGACGGGGGTGTGTGCCATGTCTGTGTCTCCAACGCCGTGGGGTAGGTGTCGCCGACGATTGTCTCGCATGTGGTGGTGTGACGCCGCACACGGGGGCCGGGCCGGCGCGCCCGGCCGGTCAGCTCTCGGGCAGGTCCTCGGCGAGGGTCATCCAGCTCTCCTCGATCCGCTCCCGTTCGGCGCGCAGATCCTTCAGCTGGGTGTCCAACTCGGCGACCCGGGCGTAGTCGGTGGCGTCCGCCGCGAGCTGATCGAGCAGCGTGGTCTCGCGCTGGTCGAGCTTGCTGAGCTGCCGCTCCAGCCGGGTCAGTTCCTTGCGGGCCTGCCGGACCTCGGCGGCGGTCATGCCGCCTCCTGAGGGAGCACCGGGTGCGGAGGTCGAGGTCACGCCCGCCCGGGGAGAGCCGGCCCGCTCGGCGGTCCGCGCGAGGTACTCGTCCACACCGCCCGGCAGGTGCACCAGTCGACCGTCGCCGAACATTCCGTACGCCGTGTCGGTGACCCGCTCGATCAGGTAGCGGTCGTGGCTGGCCACGATGATCGTGCCGGGCCACGAGTCGAGCAGGTCCTCCAGCGAGGCGAGGGTGTCCGTGTCCAGGTCGTTGGTGGGCTCGTCGAAGAGCAGCACGTTGGGCTCGCCGGCCAGCAGCCGCAGCATCTGCAACCGGCGGCGCTCCCCACCGGAGAGATCACTGACCGGCGTCCAGAGCCGGCGGTCGTCGAAGCCGAACACCTCGGCGAGCTGCGAAGCGGAGACCTCCCGGTCGCCGAGCTGAACCCGGCGGGCGACATCCTCCACCGCCTCCAGCACCCGCAGGTGCCCGGGCAGCTCGGTGAGCTCCTGGGAGAGGAAAGCGGGCCGCACCGTGGAGCCGGTGCCGAGGCGACCGCCGTCGGGGCGGGTGATGCCGGCGAGCATCCGCAGCAGCGTGGTCTTGCCGGCGCCGTTGGCACCGAGGATGGCGATCCGGTCGCCGGGGCCGACGAGCCAGGAGGTGTCGCGCAGGATCTCCTTCGGGCCGGCGTGCAGCTCGACGTTCTCCAGCTCGTACACCTGCTTGCCCAGGCGGGAAACCGCCATCCGCTGCAACGACATGGTGTCGCGCGCCGGGGGCACGTCGGCGATCAACGCGTTCGCGGCGTCGATGCGGAACTGCGGCTTGGAGGTCCGCGCGGGCGGGCCACGGCGCAGCCAGGCGATCTCCTTGCGGAGCAGGTTCTGCCGGCGGGCCTCGGTGGCGGCGGCGACCCGCTCGCGCTCCGCGCGGGCGAGGGTCCAGGCGGCGAAGCCACCCTCGTAGGCGCGGACGGTCTGGTCGGCGACCTCCCAGGTGTTGGTGCAGACCGCGTCCAGGAACCACCGGTCGTGGGTGACCACGACGAGGGCGCCCTTGCGGCCGACCAGGTGCCGGGCCAGCCAGTCGACCCCGCCGACGTCCAGGTGGTTGGTGGGCTCGTCGAGGATGAGCAGGTCGGAGTCGCGCACGAGCAGCGCGGCCAGCGCCACGCGGCGGCGTTCGCCACCGGACATCGGGCCGACCGGCTGGTCGAGGCCGAGGTGCGGCATGCCGAGGCCGTCGAGGATGGCCCGCACCCCGGAGTCGCCGGCCCACTCGTGCTCGGCGCCCATGCCCTCGGCGAGCCAGGCGGTGCCGAGCACCACGTCCCGGACGGTCGCCTCGGGGGCGAGGGTGAGCTGCTGCGGCAGCCAGAGCACACGCAGGTCACGGCGGTGGGTCACCCGACCGTCGTCGGGGTCCTCCTGCTTGGTGAGCAGCCGCAGCAGGGTGGACTTGCCGGCGCCGTTGAGGCCGACCACGCCGATCCGGTCGGCGTCGTCCAGGCCGAGCGAGACGTCCGTGAGCAGCCGCCCGGCGGCGCCGTACCCCTTGGACACCCGGTCCAGATTGACGATGTTCGCCACGTTCCACCCTTCATGATCAAGGCGTCCCGGTGCCGGCGGGCACCTGGACGCCTGTCCCAAGGGTACGCGGAAGCCCCGAACGCCCGCGCCGCGCGCCGGCAGCTCCGGTGGAACGGGTCGTCAGCCGACGCGGGCGCCGGCTACCGGACCGTGCGCGACCCGCGCCTCCCGGCAGACACCCGCGGTGGTCAGCTCGGCGGCGATCCGCTCCGCGTCGGCTGCGGTGGCGGCGAGAAACACGCAGGTCGGACCGGAGCCGGAGACGATGCCGGTGAGCGCGCCGGCCGCCTCGCCAGCCTTCAGAGTGTCGGCCAGCGCCGGGCGCATGGCCAGGGCGGCGTCCTGGAGGTCGTTGCCGAGCGTACGGGCGAGCACGCGGGGGTCACGCTGGCGCAGCGCGCCCAGCAGCGCGTCGGTGCTGCCCAGCGGGGTACCGGCGGCACCGGAGTCGCGGAGCCGATCCAGCTCCCGGTAGGCGGCCGGGGTGGAGAGGCCGACGTCGGCGATCGCCACCACCCAGTGCCAGGAGGTGGCGCGGGCCAGCACGGGGCTGACCGCCTCGCCCCGGCCGGTGCCCAGCGCGGTGCCACCGTAGATCAGGAACGGCACGTCCGAGCCGAGGTCGGCGGCGATGCCGGCCAGCTCGTCGCGGGACAGCCCGGTGCCCCAGAGCGCGTCGCAGGCCACCAGCGCGGCGGCCGCGTCGGCGCTGCCGCCGGCCAACCCACCGGCGAGCGGGATCTGCTTGCGCAGGTGCAGGCGGGCGTGCGGCAGCACACCCGCGTACCCGGCGAGGGCGTGCGCGGCACGGATCACCAGGTTGGTGTCGTCCAGGGCCAGCTCGCCGGTGCCCTCACCCTCCATGGTCAGGGCGAGGGTGTCGCCCCGGCGGGCCGTCAGCTCGTCGTAGATCGAGATGGCGTGGTAGACGGTGTTCAGCTCGTGGTAGCCATCCCGGCGCAGCGGGCCCACCCCGAGGTGCAGGTTGATCTTCGCGGGCACCCGTACCCGCACCGGGCCGATGGCTCCGCGTCGCTCGTCGTCGTCCGGTCGCCAGGCCTCGGTCACGGGGTGATGTCCCGCACGGGCAGGCGGATGTCGAACGGCTTGGCCACGATCAGCTCCTCAGCGTCCTGGGCGGGCACGGCGTCAGCCTACTTCCCGGCCGGCGTACCGGCCGGGGCCGACGCGGCGATGGCGGCGAACTGCTCGACGGTCAGTGACTCCCCACGGGCGCCGGGGTCGACGCCGGCGGCGGTGAGCGCCGCGGCGGCCCGGTCCGCACCACCGGCCCAGCCCGCCAACGCGGCGCGCAGCGTCTTGCGCCGCTGCGCGAACGCGGCGTCCACCACGGCGAAGACCCGCTCCCTCGGTACGTCGATGCGGGGCGGCTCGTGGCAGGTGAAGGCGACCAGGCCGGAGTCGACGTTGGGCACCGGCCAGAACACGTTCGGCGGCACCTTGCCGGCGCTCCGGGCCTGGGCGTACCAGGCGAGTTTCACCGACGGGATGCCGTACACCTTGGAGCCGGGACCGGCGACGAGCCGGTCGGCGACCTCCTTCTGCACCATCACCAGGCCGTGGCGCAGGGTGGGCAGCACGGCGAGCAGGTGCAGCACGACTGGCACGGCGACGTTGTAGGGCAGGTTCGCCACAAGCGCCGTCGGTGCCGGGTCGCCCAGCTCGGCGGCGGCGATACGCAGCGCGTCCGCGCGGTGCACGGTGAGCCGGGCGGCATCGCCCTCGGCGTGCCGCGCGACGGTCTCCGGCAGCGCCCCGGCGAGCACCGGGTCGATCTCCACGGCGTGCACGTGCCCGGCGACCGGCAGCAGCCCCAGGGTCAGCGAGCCGAGCCCGGGCCCCACCTCCAGGGCCACGTCGTCGGGGGTGAGGCCGGCGGCGGTCACGATCCGACGCACCGTGTTCGGGTCGTGCACGAAGTTCTGGCCCAGCTTCTTGGTGGGCGCGACGCCCAACCGGGCGGCGAGTTCCCGGATCTCCGCCGGGCCGAGCAGGCTCACCACGGGCCGAAGGCCCGCTCGCCGGTGGCGGAGATGGCCGCGCACAGCTCGTCCAGGTCGCTGCCGGTGGTCGCGGCGAGCGCGCGGACGGTGAGCGGAATCAGGTACGACGCGTTCGGCCGGCCGCGGTACGGCATCGGGGTGAGGTACGGGGCGTCGGTCTCCACCAGCATCTGATCCAGCGGGGTGAGCGCGGCGGCCTCGCGTAGCGCCGTCGCGCTGCCGAAGGTGACGGTGCCGGCGAAGCTCAGCAGGTAGCCACGGCGGACGCACTCGCTGGCGAAGTCGGCGTCGCCCGAGAAGCAGTGCAGCACCACCCGGTCGGGAGCACCCTCGTCGTCGAGGATGCGCAGCACGTCGGCGTGCGCGTCACGGTCATGGATGACGAGCGTCTTGTCGTACCGCTTGGCGATGGCGATGTGCGCCCGGAAACTGTTCTCCTGCGCGGCACGTCCCTCGTCGCCGGTCCGGAAGAAGTCCATTCCGGTCTCGCCGATCCCCCGGACCCGGTCGCGGGCGGCGAGTGACTCGATCTCCCGCAGCGCCTCGTCGAGGTCGCCGAGCCGGGGTGCCTCGTTGGGGTGCAGCGCCACGGTGGCCAGCACCGCGGGGTACTCGTCGGCGGTGTCCGCGCCCCACCGGGACGAGGCGACGTCCACGCCCACCTGGACCAGCCGGTCCACCCCGACCTTCGTGGCCAACGCGATGGCCACGGCGACCGGGTCGTCGGCCGGCCCGCCGCCGGGCACACCGGCCTCGCTGACCGTGATGTCCAGGTGGGTGTGGCTGTCCAGCACCGCCCGGGGCAACGACTCGGGGGCGGGCGGAAACTCTCCGGCCCGCCGGGCGGCACGCTCGCGGCGGGATTCAGTGGGCTCGCTCATCAGCGACAGCATCACACACCGGGCCTGTCCATCTGCCCGCCACCCGACGTTCACCCCGACTACGCCGCGCGACTCTACGGTCGCTCACGAGCGGACGCGACAGCGTGCGGACCTCATCCCACCGAGCAGCGAGGCGACGGCATGAGCGTCACTCCCCAGGCCGGTGGCAGCGCCGGCGAACGGACCGGACTGAACGTGGCGTTCGGTGGTGGCGTGTACCCGGCGGAGGAGATCGCCCGGGGCGCCGCGTACGAGTTGTTCAGCGCCGACGAGGTGGCCGGCTTCGAGTGGGCACCCCGCCCGGGTAGCGCCCTGCCGTGGCACCGGTTCGTGCACGTCACCGAGGTGGCAGCCGTGCACGGGCTGACGGAGCCGGCCGACGAGCCGGAGACGCCGCTGCTGATGCCCGCTCACCGCGAGCGGGGTTGGGCGTACCTGCACCAGCTCAGCCAGCAACCGGCGGCAGCGGGCGACCCGATGCTGGTGGCCGCGCGCGCGTCGGCGGTGGTCCGGCGGGGCACCCGGATGATGAAGGTGCTCTCGGCCCAGCAGCTCGCCGGCTACGTACGGGGCTGGCTGCCGCACGGCTTCTGCTACCGCGAGCACGATGTGGCGCACCTGCGTACGCCGGCGGCGACGACGGTGCTGCGTACGGACGGTGACGCTGGCCGGGACGGCACGGACGTGACGTACGCGCTGCGCTGGCGCGCGTCCGACCCGGGCGACTACGACGTGCCGGTGGGCCCGGCACACCGTGGTCTGACCGCGCTGGCCGCCCGGGACCGGCTCGGTGCCCCGGTGCTCGGCACCGGCTTCGTGCCCAGCAACGGTCAGCTCATCCCGGAGTTCGTCACCCGGGACTTCGCCGATCTGCCGATGCCGGCGAACGCCGCCCTCATCGCGTACCCGGCGGAGGGGATGGAGGTGGTGCTCTACACCTACCAGGCCGAGCAGCGCGGGTGGCTGCGGATGGTGGGCCCGCAGTGGCGGCACCTGCTGGCCGCGGTGCCGGGGCTCTCCCCGGACCAGGAGTACGTGCCGAACGCCGAGGTCCCCCGCTCCACCCAGCTGGTCGGCATGTACGGCGACAGCGAGTACGAGGCGGTCGCCGACCTGCCCGGCGGGTTCCGGGTGCTGGCGATGACCCGGGCGGCCCGTTACCCGGTCGACGCGGTGGCCCGCCGGCTCCGGTTCGCCCAGTGGCGGGGGGTGCCGTGCCTGGTGCTGCGGGAGGAGGCCGGCTGGCTGCGGGTGCGCCTGCGCTACCCGAACCCGGACACCGTCGTCACGACCGGCGCGCAGTGCCAGGAACGCGGCGTCTACGAGGCCTGGGCGCCGGGCGCCGAGGTGACCGACGACCAGGTGATGGACACCCGGTACGCGATGTGACGGCGCGCGGCGGCGGTGCACCCGCCACCGCGCGCCGTGCGGTCAGTCGGCGAGCCGGGCCAGTTCCTCGTCGACGATCGACGGGTCGAGCTTGCGGAACACCGGCTTCGGGGCGGCCAGCGGACGGCCCGCCTCGATCGACACCGACTCCCAGCGCGCGCCGACGGTGTAGTCCCCGGTCAGCACCGGGTACGCCGGGCCGCCGTCCAGGTCGTCGACCTGCTCGATCACCGGCATCGGCGCGTGCACCCCGGTGCCCCCGAGCAGCTCGTGCACCTGCTGGGCGGAGTGCGGCAGGAACGGGGTGAGCAGCGTGTTGGCATCGCTGATCACCTGAAGGGCGACGTGCAGGATGGTGCCCATCCGGGGCTTGTCCGCCTCGTCCTTGAGCTTCCAGGGCGCCTGCTCGGAGAGGTACCTGTTGGCCTCGGCGACCACCTTCATGGCCTCACCGATCGCCTGCTTCTGCCGGTGCCGGCCGATCAGGTCGCCGACGGTGGTGAACCCGGTCCGGGCGACGGCGAGCAGCGCCTCGTCGGCCTCGGTGAGCCCGGCCGGGTCGACCGGCGGGATCGTCCCGAAGTTCTTCGCGGCCATCGAGACGCACCGGTTGACCAGGTTGCCCCAACCGGCGACCAACTCGTCGTTGTTGCGGCGCAGGAACTCGGCCCAGGTGAAGTCGGTGTCGTTGCTCTCCGGGCCGGCGGCGGCGATGAAGTAGCGCAGCGCGTCGGCGTCGTAGCGCTCCAGGAAGTCGCGAACGTAGATGACCACCTTGCGGGACGAGGAGAACTTGCGCCCCTCCATGGTCAGGTACTCGCTCGAAACCACCTCGGTGGGCAGGTTGAGCCGACCCAGCTCGCCCGGCTCACCGTCGCGGGAGCCCTCGCCGGAGTAGCCGGAGAGCAGCGCCGGCCAGATCACCGAGTGGAAGACGATGTTGTCCTTGCCCATGAAGTAGTAGGACCGGGCGTCCTTGCCCGCGCCGTCGGCGGACCAGTACTTCCGCCACGCGTCCGGGTCGCCGGAGCGACGGGCCCATTCGATCGAGGCGGACAGGTAGCCGATCACCGCGTCGAACCACACGTAGATCCGCTTGTCCGACCGGTCGCGCCAGCCGTCGAGCGGAATCGGTACGCCCCACTCCAGGTCACGGGTGATCGCCCGGGGCTGGAGGTCGTCGAGCAGGTTGCGGGAGAACCGCAGCACGTTGGGCCGCCACCCCTCGCGGGTGTCCAGCCACTGCCGCAGCACCTCGGCCAGGGCCGGCAGGTCCAGGAAGAAGTGCTCGGTCTCGACGAACTTCGGAGTCTCTCCGTTGATCCGCGACTTCGGGTTGATCAGGTCGATCGGGTCGAGTTGGTTGCCGCAGTTGTCGCACTGGTCACCGCGGGCGCTGTCGTACCCGCAGATCGGGCAGGTGCCCTCGATGTAGCGGTCGGGCAGGGTGCGCCCGGTGGACGGGGAGATCGCGCCCATCGTGGTCTTCGGCACGATGTAGCCGTTGCGGTACATCCCCTCGAACAACTCCTGCACCACCGCGTAGTGGTTGCGGGTGGTGGTGCGGGTGAACAGGTCGTACGAGAGACCGAGGCCGTGCAGGTCCTCGACGATCACCCTGTTGTACCGGTCGGCCAGCTCGCGCGGGGTCACCCCGTCGGCGTCGGCCTGCACCTGGATCGGGGTGCCGTGCTCGTCGGTGCCGGAGACCATGAGCACGTCGTGGCCGGCCATCCGCATGTACCGGGCGAAGACGTCGGAGGGAACGCCGAAACCGGAGACGTGGCCGATGTGGCGGGGGCCGTTGGCGTAGGGCCAGGCCACTGCCGCGAGAACGTGACTCATGAGCAGTGAGCCTAGTGACCCGTCCGGGGCGTTCGCGAACCAATAGGGGGTGCCCGACCGGCGGACCGGGCCGACCACCTCGCCCGTTGGTCCGATTTGTCGTCGACACGCGGCTCACCTGCCCGTTTCACCTCCTGGTGCGGTGTGCAATGAACGTCGTGACGGGCAGAGGAGCGGCGCGGGACCACGAGGACCCTCCCACCGGGTCGGCGGTCGGCGACGACCCGGGGCCCGGGCCGGCCGCGTCCCGGGTCGCCGGGGTCGCGCCGCAGCCCCGGCTCGTGTCCAGCGCCGACCCGGGTGCGCTGCGGCCCACCCCGGCGGGCAGGTCCGCCGCAGCGGCCCGCCCCGCGCCGGCGGCGCCGTCACCCACACCGACTCGTCCGACCCCGGGGGCACCCGTACCCAGCCCGGCCCGGCCCGGCTCGTCGGGCCCGCCGGCCGACTCGGCGTGAAAGAGGCGATTACCGGCCGTGTCGACCCAGCAGACTTCGCAGGAGAACCC